>DATKBU010000326.1:0-21723 GCA_035513815.1 Egibacteraceae bacterium | reverse complement strand
GCGGACTTGGGTCGGCGGCGAACCGGCCATCAGGCGCTTCGATCGAGCCCAGGTCCTCGCCTCGATCGAACCGGACCACGCGCCGGTCGGTGACCAGCGCCGTGATCAGGGCAACGGGCGTCACATCGAATGCGGGATTGAGCGCCTCGGTACCGGACGGCGCCGTCGCGGACCCGTTGAAGCTCACCACCTCGGCCGCGCCTCGGTCCTCGATGCGGATGTCCGCTCCGGACGGCGTATCCATGTCGACGGTCGACTCCGGGGCCACGACCACGAAGGGGATCCCCGTGTGGCGGGCGGCCAGCGCGAGGCTGAAGGTCCCGACCTTGTTCGCCGTGTCCCCGTTGGCCGCGATGCGGTCGGCGCCGGTGACGACGACATCGACCTCGCCGCGAGCGATGAGGAACGGACCTGCCGAGTCGACGATGAGCCGGTGCGGCGCCGCCATGCGCTGCAGCTCCCAGGTCGTGAGCCTGGCCCCCTGCAGCAGCGGGCGCGTCTCCAGGGCGAGCACCTCGCCCAGCTGCCCCAGCTCGTGGAGCCGCTGCAGCACCGCCAGCGCGGTCCCCCGCTCGACCGACGCAAGACCGCCGGTGTTGCACACCGTCATCGCCCGGACCTGCGCGCTGGAGCTCAGCTCCGCGATCAGCCGGGCGCCGCGCTCGCCCATCGCGATCGACGCCGCGATCTCCTCGTCGCGGACCGCCAGCGCCTCCGCCAGGACCGCATCGAAGCCCTCGTCGGCGCGCGCCGCCACGCGGTCAACCATGCGACCCAGGTTCACCGCCGTGGGTCGGGCCTCTCGCAAGGATCCGACCGCAGCGTCGAAGGCCGGCTCGCCCTCGCCGCCGACGGAGCGGAACTGCTGATGAGCCAGCGCGACCCCGAGCGCGCCGGCCACTCCCAGCGCCGGCGCGCCGCGCACCGCCAGTCGGCGAATCGCGTCGACCAGCTCGCTGACCCGCTCGGCTCGGACGGTGACCGCCTCCGCCGGCAGCCGGGTCTGATCGATGAACTCCACGGCCCCGTCGCACCAGTCGATCGTCCGCATCATGCCTGGTCCCCGGCCGCGCGCGTCAGCTCGGCTATGAGGTCGGCTCGGTCTTCCCAGCGCTGGCTCAGCTCGGCGGCCACGGCGAACCGCACGGCCGATCCCTCATAGGGGGGCGTCATGGTCGTGCCGACCAGCGTCCATTCGCCTGTGGATCGCCCGCCCTGCCATGATCCGCCTGGCACGATCACCTGTGGCCGCTGGCCGGAGGGCAGATCCGGGCCGAGCACAACGACATCCGACGTCCCATCGTCGTGCAGCAGCAGCATCTCGAGTGCCGCTCCGGCGTAGAAGTGCCAGATCTCCGGACCGGGGAGGCGATGCAGCGCGGAGAAGTCGGGGGCGATCAGCAGGTAGTAGATGGCGCTCTGGCCACCGTCGTGCAGCGTCTGGCGGACAAGCCCTCCCTCGACCGGCAGCGGCGCCAGCTCCAGGATCTGCGCCACCTCCGCCCCGCTCAGGTGTCTGGTCACCGCCGCCCCTCCCCCCTCATGGTGTCACGACCTCAGCGCGGGAACGCCGCCGCGACTCCTCCGTCCACTGTGACCACCGAGCCGGTCGTGCGCGATGAGCGTTCTGACAGCAGGAACGCGACCGCTTCGGCTACGTCGTGGGCCCTCACCTCGGCGCCGAGCAGATTGCGATCGGCGTAGAACTGCTCGAGTTGGTCAATCGGCACTCCGTGGGCGCGGGCACGCTCCTCGCGAACCTCGTCCGACCACAGCCGCGAGCCGCCGAACACGGCGTCGGGGTTCACCGCATTGGCTCTCACCCCCAATGGGCCGCCTTCGATCGCGGCGACCCGAGCCAGCTGCACCAGTCCTGCCTTCGACGCGGCGTACGCGCCGAAGCCGGCGCCAGGCGAGAAGGCGTTCTTGGATGACACGTACACCAGGCTGCCGCCGACGCCCTGGATCCGGAGAACACGCAGGGCACGCTGGGTCAGCTCGAACGCCGATGTCAGGTTCACCTCGAGGCAGCGCCGCCACTCGTCAGTTGGCAGCGTCTCGAGCTCGCCGACGGTGGCGATCCCGGCATTGAGCACGACGCCGTCGAGGCCGCCGAACTCGTCGACGGCGGCGTCGATGCAGCGGTCGAGCGTGCGGGCATCGGTCACGTCGCCCGCGACCGGAACCGCCATGCCGCCGACGCGCTGGAAGGCGGCGGTCGCGTCGGCGAGCACCGGCTCGTCGCGGTCGACCGCCACCACCGCCGCGCCGTCGCGCGCAAGCGCCTCCGCGCATGCGCGCCCGATTCCCGATGCGGCCCCGGTGACGATGAACACGTGGCCGTCGAAATCCCGCCGCGGCGGGCGCAGCGTCAGCTTGTACATCTCCAGCGGCCAGTACTCGACGCTGAAGGTGTCCTCGGACGACAGCGCCGACGCGTCGCCGAAGGCCCCGATCGCGTCAGCCGCCACCGTGTGGGTGTGCAGCGCGATGTCGGCGATCTGGACCGCGCGGGCCTTGCCCTCGCCGACAGTCAGCGCGCCCGCTCCGGGCACCAGCACGACCGCGGGCGCGGCTGACCGCGGCTCGACGCCGTCGGGGAGCAGCTCGCGGTGCCGCTCGACGTAGTCGCGGTAGCTCGCAGCGAATTGCTCCAGCGATTCGGCGATCGGCTCGCCGACCCCCAGGATCAGCGAACGGGGCCGCACCGCCAAGATGTGGTCCGCCGTGGCCGCCCCCGCCTCCACGATCTCGTCGACCTGCGGGTGGTCGGCAATGGGTCGCAGGCGCTCATCGAGATGCAGGACGACGCGCTGTTCTCGCGACAGCGCGCCGCGCAGCTGCAGCCGATGACGGCGCAGGTCTTCCGCATCGGGCGCGGGGTGCGCTCGGGGCGCGCTCGTCGCGCTCCGCCGCTTGGCGACGTGGGCCTTTGCCTGCTCGACCAGCTCGTTGGTGATCGCCTCGACGTCGTCGCTGGTGTCCGCCCAAGTGACCAGACCATGGTGGCCCAGCACCACCGCGCGCGAGCGCTCGGCCAGCCGGGCGACTCTGGCGGACAGCTCAAAGCCCGGTCGCACGAACTCGACGAAGGCGACCTCGCCTGCGAACACCTCCTCGACGGCCTGTCCGCCGCGCGAGTGATTTGCCAGCGCGCAGATGGCGTCGGCGTGGACGTGGTCGACGTGCTCCGCTGGAAGGAACGCGTGCAGCAGCGTCTCGATGGACGGCTTGAGCACAGCCGGCTCGAGCTTGGCGCGACCGACCAGGAACTCCATTTCCTCGTCGGGCATCGAATCGCGCGAACGCAGTGCCCGCAGCTGCTCCAGATCGAGCCCGAGGAAATGCTGATGCGCCGCGGTGCGCAGATCGCTGCCGCTGGCCTTGACCAGCAGGGCAGAACGGACGCTGCCGAGGGCATCCTCCACGCGCACCTTGCACGAGGTGTTGCCGCCCCCGTGAACCACCATCGTCTCGTCCGCGCCGAGGCGGTTCGACCGCGCAACCAGCTGGTTCAGCTGCTCAGCGCCATCGTCGAGCATCGTGAACGTCCTCATCGACGGGATCCTTCCACCCCCGGGGCCGGATCAGTACGTCGGGCTCGCCGACACGCCTCCGTCCACCACCAGGTCGATTCCGGTGATCCAGCGCGCGAGCGGCGAGATCAGAAACACGCAGGCATCGCCGACGTCGTCGGGCTCGCCCAGACGTTCCAGCGGCGCGGCCGACTGCCAGCGGGAGACGCCCTCTGGCCAGGCCTGTTCGATGCCCGGGGCGCGGATGACGCCCGGCGAGACGCAGTTCACTCGGATGCCGTGGGGGCCGAGCTCCAGCGCGGCGGCCTTGGCGTGCATCACGACGGCGGCCTTTGACGCGCTGTAATGCGCGTGCCCGCGAGCGGGCTGAACCGCCTCGATCGAGGCGATGTGCACCACCGAGCCCGGTGCGGCCCTGGCGATCAGGTGGCGCGCCAGGGCCGCCGTCATCAGGTGCGCGCCGACGAGGTTCACATCGACGATCCGGCGGAACTCCTCGGCGGACACGGCCAGCAGATCCGCCAGCGGCTGGAGGCCGGCGTTGTTGACGACGGCGTCGAGCTTCCCGAATGCACTGAGCCCTGCGTCGATCACCGATTGCGCGCCGTCTCGATCAGTGAGGTCGGCCTTGACCGTCACCGCCCGTGCGCCCGTCTCAGCGACGGATTCGGCGAGCGTTCGGCACGCGTCCGCGCTGGACAGGTGATGCAGGACAAGATCGGCGCCGGCGGCGGCCAGCCGTGCGGCGATTCCCGCGCCGATGAGCCCGCCCGCCCCGGTGACCGCCACCGCGACGCCCGACAAGTCCAGCATCTGGGCGGGTGAGCGCATCGCGGTCTCCTCTGTCGGTGCGCCCCCCGCCAGGCGCACGGGGGGCGGCGTCCGCCGCCCATCGCCTCCAGCTCGGGCGCGGGCGGGCGGCGCGCACTAGCATGCCGGAGGCATGGACAACCTTACGGTCGTCGACCATCCGCTTGCCGGTCATCTTCTCGCAGGCCTCCGCGACACCACGACCACGCCCGAGCGCTTTCGGCATCTCTCGCGCCGCCTTTCCACCATCCTGGTGCTGGAGGCCACCCGGCGCCTTGCGGTGCGCCAGACGTCGGTCAGGACCCCGCTGCGCGACGCGCCGGCTCGCCTGCTCGCCGACAAGGTCGTGGCGGTTCCCATCCTGCGGGCTGGGCTGGGCCTGCTGGACGCAGCGACCGAGCTTCTGCCCGATGTGCAGGTGGGCTATGTGGGATTGGAGCGCGACGAGGCGACGCTCCAGCCGACGTCGTACTACCTGAAGGTGCCCGACCTGGACGCCAGCGCGGTTCTGCTGCTCGATCCGATGCTGGCCACGGGCGGCTCCGCCGCCTTCGCCGCGTCCTTGCTGAAGGAGCGCGGCGCGATCGACGTCCAGCTGATCTGCGTCGTCGCGGCGCCTGAAGGCGCGGCGCGGATGGCCGAGCAGCATCCGGATGTGCGCATCATCACGGCGGCGCTGGATGAGGGCCTGAGTGACGTCGGGTTCATCGTCCCGGGCCTCGGCGACTACGGCGACCGCCTGTTCGGCACTCCGTGACCACCGCGGGGGATTCGCACCGCGAAGCGCGGGCCTGCCCCCTAGCGCAGCCCGGCGAACAGATCGTCCTCCCGGTGGGGCGTGTGGACCGCGCTGCGCTGCCGCATGAACCATTCCTGGCCGAAGAACGCGGCCTCCAAATCCGGAGCGGTGGCCAGGTTGAGAAAGATCGACTCCTCGGCCAGCTGCGAGACGTGGCAGCGCAGCGCCTGCAGCTTGCGGGCTAGCCACGGGCCGACATCGACCTCGGTGGTGATGGCCTTATCGGGCGTGCCGATCTTCAGGTCTGAGATCCGCTCGGCCTGAGGGAACGGCGACGGCAGCCCTCGCTCGCTGAGCACCTGGTTCACCCTCATGATCGCCGAGCGCGGGATCGTCGACAGATACAGCTTGCTGACGCTCCATGGCGGGCCGGCGCCGGGGAACAGCGCGCCGACGGCCGCGGCCTCAGCAGCCACGATCCCCACCCGGTGGGTCTGGACATGGTCGGGATGGCCATAGCCGCCGAAGGCGTCGTAGGTGACCAGCACCTGAGGGCGGAACTCCCGGATCTGCAGCACCATGCGCCTGACCGCCTCGTCGAAGGGCGCGCGCCAGAACGAGTCCGGGTCGTTGTTGCCTTCGGCGCCGAGCATCCCTGAGTCGCGGAACCCGAGGAGGCGGGGCGCGCCGGCGCCCAGGACGCCAAGGGCGGCGGTCAGCTCGTCTCGGCGCACCTGACCCAGACGCGGCCGGACCTGCTCGGGGTCCATCTGCGGGCCGAAGATCTCCCCGAGCTCGCCGCCGGTGCAGGTCACCACCGCGGTGCGCATGCCCTCGTCGGCGTAGCGGCTCAGCACCCCACCGGTCGTGATGGACTCATCGTCGGGATGCGCATGCATGCACATCAGCCCAAGGGCTTCGTCGGCCACGCGCCTCTCCTTGCCGGTTGTGTCGTGGGCGGAGAGTAGCGCCGAGATCGCACGCACCCGTCGCCGAACGGGGACCGCGGCGACGGATCGAGGGCGAACCACAACGGTGCGCGTATCCTCGGGCACGGAATCACAAGACAGGCCTTCTGATGCCCTTGCAGGAGCTTCTCCTCGCCGACACCCCGGCCGCGCTCGACGCGGCGCTGACACGCCTGGCCGGCGAGGAAGTCGTCGGCGTCGACGTGGAGCGAGCCGACTGGGATCGCTACTTCCGCGCTCCCGCCCTGATCCAGATCGGCGCGGGCGGCACCGTGGCGCTCGCCGATCCCTTGGCGATCTCCGATCTGTCGCCGCTGCGCGACTTCCTGTCGTCGCGCACGGTGGTCCTGCACGCGATGGAGAATGACATCGGCCCGATGGCCGCCGTGGGCGTGACGCTCCGCGCCGTCGAGGACACCGCGATCGCGGCCGCGATGCTGGGGCTGCCGACCGGCCTGGAGGCCCTGCTGTCCGCGGTGCTCGGCGTCGAGCTGGCCGGGGACAAGCAGGCGATGCAGCGCGCCGCCTGGGAGGCGCGGCCGCTGAGCCAGGAGATGCTCGCCTACGCGGCCGGCGACGTGGCCGATCTGCCCGAGCTGTGGGACGTGCTGGCGCAGCAGCTTGACGAGACCGGACGCGCCGCGTGGTACCGCCAGGAGATGGAGGCCATGCTGGCCCAGCCTCCCGCCGAGCAGCGCCGCGCGTGGACTCGCGTGCGGGGAGGCGGGCGGCTTGACCCGTTGGCGCGCGCCCGGCTTCGCGCGCTGTGGGAGGCGCGGGAGTCACTGGCGCGGTCGACTGATTCGGCGCCGGCGCGAATCGCCGGCGACAAGGTGCTGGTCGACCTCGCCGCGCGCCCGCCGGAGTCCACCTCGGAGCTCGGTCGCCGCGGCATGCGACGGCGCGCCATCCAGTCATTCGGCCAGGCGCTGATCGCCGCGATCCGCAGCGCCGAGGCACCCGATCCCGAGGCCGCGGTCCGCAGCGGCCGCGCCCCCACGGGAGCAGACCGTGATCGCGAGCAGCAGCTGCGGGCGCTGCGGACGGCGCGCGCCGAGGCGCTCGGCATCGATCCGGGCGTCCTGTGCCCAAGCCGCACCCTGATGAGCGCGCTGCTGTCCGATCCAGCCACGCCAGAGGAGCTGCGCGACGCGCTCGGCTTGCGCCCGTGGCAATGGGAGCAGCTGAGCAAGCTGTTCAGCGAGGCGTTGGGCCTGGGTGAGGCGGGGAACCTTTCAGCCGAGGAGCCTGCGAACAACGAGGAGCGCACCTATGGCTGACGTGCTCGCCCCTGACGCCCTGGATCATGAGCTGGATCGCCTCGACGGCTGGAGCGGCGCGACCGGCGGGATCTCGAAGACCTATTCCTTCGCTGACTTCGCCGAGGCGATGCGCTTCGTCAATGCGGTCGCCGATCTGGCCGAGCAGGCCGACCACCACCCGGATATCAGCATCAGCTGGAACGAGGTCGTGCTCACCTACGTCACCCACTCCGCCGGCGGCGTGACGGGGGCCGATGTCGAGCAGGCGCGGCGAGTCGACGCTGAGGCCGCCGGCCCGGCCTAGCTGGCGAGCTGCGGACGCGACCCGGCGGCCGTTGCGCCGCCCCTTGTGTCGACGGTTCCGGCGGAATCTCGCCGCGATCGTCGAAGGACCCGCGCGCTGATGCGGGCGAGGCGGACTCAGGGGCGCGGCGCGTCAGCCATGGGAAGCGAGCGCAGCTCCGCCGGCAGCGCGAAGCTCATCGACTCCGGCACCACCTCGAGCGTCTCGACGACCGCGCCGCCGGGGCGAGCCTGCAGGTCTGCGATCACGCCATCCACCAGCGCCTCCGGCGCGCTCGCGCCCGACGTCAGTCCGATGGTGCGCACGCCGTCGAGCCACTCATCGCGGATGTGCGACGCGTCGTCGATCAGGTGGGCGGCAGCGGCGCCGTGCCCAAGCGCGACCTCGACCATGCGGTTGGAGTTTGAGGAGTTGGCGGATCCGACGACCAGCACGAGGTCGCTGCGCTCGGCGAGCACCTTGGTGGCGTCCTGGCGATTCTGCGTTGCGTAGCAGATGTCATCTCCGTGCGGACCGCGCGCGTTGGGGTACTTGGCCTTCAGCGCGTCGATGATCTCCGTGGCCTCGTCCACCGACAGCGTCGTCTGCGACAGGTAGGCGACACGGTCAGGGTCGGGGAGATCCAGCGCCTCGACGTCCGCAGGGCTCTGCACCAGGGTGATGGACTCGGGCGCGTGGCCCATGGTGCCGATGACCTCCTGATGTCCCTCATGCCCGATGAGCACGATCGACAGGCCCGAGGACGAGTAGCTCATCGCCTCTAGGTGCACCTTGGTGACCAGCGGGCAAGTCGCGTCGATGGTGCGCAGGCCGCGCTCGGCGGACTCGGCGCGGACCTGCGGCGAGACGCCGTGGGCGCTGAACACCAGCATCCCGCCCTCGGGCACCTCGTCGGTCGCCTCGATGAACACCGCGCCCTTGGCCTCAAGGTCGCGCACGACGTGGGTGTTGTGGACGATCGCGTGGCGCACATACACCGGCGGCCCGTAGACCCGCAGGGCCAGCTCGACGATCTCGATCGCCCGATCTACCCCAGCGCAGAACCCTCGAGGGGCGGCGAGAAGGATCCGGAGCGGGGCAGAAGTCACCGCGCCAGTATAGGAACCAACCAGTGGCATACTCGCGGCGGCAAGTGCATGCCAGCGCGGGCCCGTGAAGCCCGGGCTGGAGAGGCGACGGAAGGTCGGTCGAGTCGCAATGCATGTGATCATCGGCGGGTGCGGCCGCGTCGGCGCCGAGATCGCCGATCAGCTGTCGGGCGAAGGCCATGACGTGGTCGTCCTGGACTTGTCCCAGGACGCCTTCGACCGGATCGGCAGCGCGTTCGACGGCGAGACCCTGACCGGCGACATCACCGACAAGGACGCGCTGGCCAGAGCCGGCATCGAGCGGGCAGACGCGCTGGCGGCGGTGACCGACTTCGACAACGCCAACCTCATGGCGGTGCAGATCGCCTCTGAGCTGTTCGATGTGCGGCACACCGTCGCGCGGCTGTTCAACCCGGAGCGCGAAGAGTCCTACCGCAAGATGGGCGTGCGCTACGTGTCGGGGACGCGATTGGTCGCCAAAGCCATTCTGAACGAGCTGCAGGCAGGGTCGTTCCCGACCCACATCACGTTCGAAGAGGGCGACATCGAAGCGCTCGACATGCGCGTCGAGCGCGATGGGCACGGGATGACCGTGGCGGAGCTCGAGCGGGGCGGCGCCATCAGGGTGGCCGCGATTCGCCGGGGCATGCGCGTTCGCATCCCAAAGCTGGACGACCGGCTGCACATGGACGACGTCGTCGTCGCAGCCGTGTCCGAGCGGGGCTATGGGCGGCTGCGCGGCGTCATGGCCCACCCTCTGGCCAAGCGGGCCTGACGATGTACGTCGTCATCGCCGGTGGCGGCAAGGTGGGTCGCTTCATCGCCGTGGATCTTCTCGGCGAGGGCCACGACGTCACCATCATCGAGCGCCACGAGGGCCGCTGCGAGCAGCTGCTGCGCGACCACGACCTGCTGGTCATCCACGGGGACGCCTGCGACGTGCGCTATCTCGAGCAGGCGCGGCCGGAGCGGGCCGACGTGTTCGTGGCGACCACCGGCGACGACGACGACAACTTCGTGGCCTGTCAGCTGGCCCTGACCTCGTTCTCCGTCCCGCGCGTCATCTCGCGCGTGAACGCGCCCCGCAATGAAGAGATCTTCCGCCGCATGAACATCGAGGCGGTATCCACCACCAACCTCATCTCGAGGCTGATCCGCGAGCAGCTGACCGTCGGCGAGCTGATCCACCTCTACACGCTGCGAGCCGGCAAGGTGAACCTCGTCGAGATCGACATCCCGGCGGACGCGGCGGCCGCCTCGCGCCCGGTCGCGGAGATGCATCTGCCACACGAATCAGTGCTGGTGGCGATCTTCCGCGGAGAGAACGAGATCATCATCCCGCGCGGCACGACGCGCCTGAAGCCCTTGGATCAGGTGATCGCGCTCACCACCCCAGAGCTCGAGGAGACGCTGCGCACGGCGGTGCTCGACCACGGCAAGAAGGCTCGGCGATGAAGCGGATGGCGAGCGTCCAGCTGCACGCTGCTGGCCCGTCGCGGCGCCGTGCGCGCTCGGAGCGCTCGATGGCCTCGGGCGCGGTGACCGGGATCCTTGCGGTCATCCTCGCCACTGCCGTGCTCGCGCTCGCGGGCGCAATCATCGCCTTCGCCGTGGCGATGGTGTTCTGAGCGGGCGCCCAGCTCATGCTCTTCCGGCCCGACCGCCAGGACTTCCGCCTCATCGGCCTGTACACAGCGAGAGTCATCTTCGGCGTCGGGCTCGCGATGCTCATTCCGGCCGCAGTGGCGGCCGCGGCTCGCGAATTCAACGAGCTGTTCGCGTTTCTGATCGCCGCATCGCTGGCAGCATCCGCAGGCCGTGCTGGTGAGCTGGCGTTGTTCACCCGTGCCCCTCTGCGCACCAGCCATGGCCTGGCGGCCGTGGCCCTGGCGTGGATGACCGCCCCGGTGTTCGCAGCGATTCCGCTGCTGCTGTCCGGGCACTACGCCTCGTACCTCGACGCCTACTTCGAAGCGATGAGCGGGTTTGCCACGATCGGGCTGACGCTCGCCAACGACCTGGACCATATGGCGCGCAGCGTCAACTTGTGGCGACACCTCATGCAGTTCCTGGGCGGTCAGGGGATCGTCGTGATCGTCCTGAGCATCTTCGCCAGCGGCGGCGTGCGCGTGTACAGCCTCTACAGCGGCGAGGGGCGTGAGGAAAAGGTCGTCCCCAGCGTCATCCGCACGGCGCGCTTCATCTGGCGAGTGGCGCTGGCGTACGGGGTGATCGGGACGCTGGCGCTATGGGCCGCGCTCCTCGCCGCCGGCATGTCCCCGGTTCCGGGGCTGTATCACGCGGTGAATCTTTTCATGGCCGCGTTCGACACCGGCGGCTTCGCGGTGCAGTCCTCAAGCGTGGCGTTCTACCGCTCGGCGGCGGTCGAGGCGGTCCTGCTGCCGTTGATGGTTGCCGGGGCCTTCAGCTTCGCCCTGCACTATCAGCTCTGGCAGGGTCGCCGAAGCGAGCTGTACCGCAACCTCGAGACGCGCACGATCACGGTGTCGATCGTCGGGGTGCTGCTCATCATGCTGATCGGGCTCGCGCGCACCGGCACCTTCACGGAGCTCGCGCCGCTGTTTCGCCATGGGTTCTTCCAGGCGATCGCCGCGCATACCACGACCGGTCTGGCCACCGTCCCCGGGCGGCTGTACGTGACCGACTGGGGCGTCCTCGCGCCCGCCATGCTGGTCACCGCGATGGCGATCGGCGGTATGGCCGGCTCGACCGCAGGAGGCATCAAGGGCATCCGGCTGGGCCTGATCATGAAAGGGCTGCGCCGTGATATCCGCCGGGTGCTCCTGCCCGAGAACGCAGCGGTGATCGAGACGTTCCACTCGACGACCCGGCGCGTGCTCAGCGACGACATGGTGCGGGCAGCGGCCACGATCCTTCTCCTGTGGCTCGCGCTGTACTTCGTCGGGGGGATGATCGGGCTGTTCTACGGCTACAACCTCCAGCTGGCGCTCTTCGAGAGCGTGTCGGCTGCGTCGTCCGGCGGCCTGTCGGTGGGACTGGTGCGCCCCGATCTGGAATGGCCGCTGAAGATCATCTACATCGCGCAGATGATGACCGGGCGCCTGGAGTTCGTCGCCGTCTTCGCGCTCGCCGGCTACGCGGTGTCGGTCCTCAGGGGGCGGGTGTGAGCGCACCCACGCGGCTATCGCCGGTCCCTCGCTGGAGAGTTCTTGGGGCGATCGTTGTGCTGGTGCTCGCATTCGCCGCGATGATCTGGATGGTCGAGCAGCTGCGTCATCCCCTTCCCACCGACGGGCCAGCGGTGCCGGAACTCGACGTGCCGGCGTCAGACCCTCGCGAGGAGGTCGTGTGCGAGGACCCGCCGCCGCGCGAAGGCCTCCAGCGCCAGGAACCGTCCGCCGCGGAACTCACCGAGATCGCCGTCATCCAGTCCAACCAGCTCTACGACTGCCCCCAGACCCACAGCGAGCGAGTAGTGCGCTACCGCGGGGAGGTTGTCGGCGCTGTGCTGCGCCGCGAGCACGGGGTCTGGGTGCAGCTCAACGACGATGTCTACGCGCGCACGCTGGGACCTCTGCCGGCGCACCGCGATTTCCGCGGCGGCAACGCCGGAGTAGGCGTCCTGCTCCCTCATAGCGTGGCCGACGAGATCCGCTTCGTCGGCGGCCCAAGGGCACGGGGCGACGTCCTGGAAGTCGTCGGCGTCTTTCACCGCGTCGATCCCCAGACGCACGAGGTCAGCGTCATCCGCGCGGGCCAAGGCGAGCTCGTCGTCGAGGGGGAGCGGTTCGATGATCCGATCCTCATCGATCGTCTGGTCGCGGCGCTCATCCTGCTCGCGCTCGCGCTGGGAATCACGGCGGCGGAGCGCGTGAGGGCGCGGCGCCGCACGGGCGGCGGGCGGCGTCTCGGGATGATCTGACCACCTGACGCGTCGCGAGACGTGCTCGGCGCCGCCCGCGTCAGCCCATCGCGATGGCCTGCCCGGCGAGATCGCGCCGGCCTGCAAGCTGCGACGACGGGCACAGCGGTTCGACGACGCAGTCGGCGCAGCGAGGGCGGCGCGCGTCGCACACGCGACGCCCGTGCAGGATGATGGCGAGGCTCGCGGCCGGCCACTGCTCGCGCGGCAGGACTCGCATCAGGTCCTGCTCGATCTTCACCGGGTCGGTGTGCTTGGTGATCGCGAAGCGGCGCGAGAGCCGCTTGACGTGGGTGTCCACGGCGATGCCGGCGTCGGGATCAGCCAGGTGCGCCTCAGCCGAGAGCGCGCCGAGCACGACGTTGGCTGTCTTGCGGGCGACCCCGGGAAGAGCGATCAGCTCAGCCATGCGCAGCGGAACCTGGCCGCCGTGGCGATCCAACAGCGCCTGGCACATCCCCTTGATGCTCTTGGTCTTCTGCCGGAAGAAGCCGGTCTGGTAGATCTCGGCCTCAAGCACCTCGTCGGGAACCGCCAGGTAGTCCTGGGGCGCGCGGTACTTCGCGAACAGCGAGGCGGTGATCTCGTTGACCTTCTTGTCAGTGGACTGCGCCGACAGAATCGTGGCGACCAGCAGTTCCAGGGGCGTGGTCCAGTCCAGCTCGACGACCCCGCCGTCGTACTCCGCCAGGAGACGGTCCACGACCACGGGCGCCCGCCGGCGGGGCGAACTTGTCCGGGTGGGGGGTTGCGGGGCGGCAGGCATCGAAGGGTGATTCTATGGAGGCGCCGACGTGACGCCGAGCCGAGGAGAATGCGCGTGGGCGAACCGGTCCTTTTTGTGGTGTTCGCACTCGCCGCAGCTGCGATAGCGCTGGGCTCATGGCTGGCGCGGCAGCGCCGCGCGCAGGCGCTGGCCCGCCTGTGCGCCGAGCGCGGCTGGCGCTACGTCGCCCGCGATGACAGCTGGGTCGGTCGGCTCGCCCCGTACTTCCCGCTGTTCCGGGCGGGCGACGGCGGCCGGCGCTGCGACAACGTGATCCGCCTGCGCGGGCGCCAGGCGGAGTTCATCTTGATGGACTACTCCTACTACGAGGAGTCAACCGACTCCGACGGACACCGCTCGCGGCGCACGGTCCGCCACGCGGTCGCGACCGCTGAGCTGCCCGGCTGGCTGCCGAACCTGCGGCTGGGGCCCGAGACGGTGCTCACGCGGCTGACCAGCGCGGTGGGCTTCACCGACATCGAGCTGGAGTCCGTCGAGTTCAACCGGCGCTTCCGCGTCCAAGCCAAGGACCGCGCGCACGCGTTCGCGATCCTTCATCCCCGCGCCATCTCGCATCTGCTGGCCCAGCCGTACGAGTCCTGGGAGATGTCGGGCAGCGCGCTTGTGCTGTCTCGCCGAGGCAGCTGGCGGCCGGAGGAGTACGGGCCCGCGGCCGTCATCGCCGAGGCGTTCATTGATCTGGTCCCTGACTACGTGTGGCGCCAGCACAGCGATGACGTGCCCGACTCGAGCGAAGGAGCGGCGCGATGATCGGCTGGGTCATCCTCGGCGTCGCCGCCGCGGTCATGGCGTTCATGGTGCTGGCGCACAACCGCTTCGTGCGCACCCGCCAGCACATGCGCGAGAGCTGGTCCGGCATCGACGTCGAGCTGCGCCGGCGCTACGACCTGATCCCGAACCTGGTCGAGACGGTGAAGGGCTACGCAGCGCACGAGCGCGGGCTGTTCGAGTCGGTGGCGGAAGCGCGCGCGGCGGCGGCGGCGAACACCGGCGAGCACGCCGGGCAGATCCGCGACGAGCAGCGGCTGGTCGAGCGCCTCGCGCAGCTGCTCGCGGTCGCCGAGGGCTACCCGCAGCTGCGCGCCAGCGAGCAGTTCCTCGCGCTGCATCGCCAACTTGCCGAGACCGAGGACCGCCTCGCGGCGATCCGGCGCCTGCACAACGCGAACGTGCGGGAATGGAACACGCTGGGCGAGACAGTGCCGTGGCGCCTGTTGCGGGGCACGGCCGAGTGGGTGCGAGAGCCGTTCTTCGAGGTCGACGAAGTCGCCCGCCGGGTCCCTTCGGTGTCCGGCGAAGCGCAGGATGAGCCGGCGACCTACTTCGGCACAGCGCCCGGGTAGCGGATCACCCGCGGCGCGCGGTCAGCAAGTTCGTGCGTCTGCGGCAGGATGCTGCCGGAGGCGCACGAAGTCCCCTGCTTGCGTGCCGAAATCGGAAACCGGATCAGGGCTTTCTTCCGCTCGTCCGCCGGCGTGAGGCGCTCACGCGTCGTCAGCCGGCGCGCCCTCGATGGGCAGGACGACGCGGAACGTCGAGCCCTCTCCCAGCACGCTGGCGACCGACACCGTCCCACCGTGGCGCTCCACGGCGTGGCGCACCAGCGCCAGACCGAGGCCGGTCCCTCCCGCCGCGCGGCTTCGGGCCTTGTCGACGCGATAGAAGCGCTCGAACACCCGCTCGCAGTCGGCCTCAGCCATGCCGATGCCGGTGTCGGCCACCTCGAGGGTCACCTCGCTGCCGCTGCGCCACGTCGTGACGCTCACGCGCCCTCCCGGCCTGTTGTACTGCAGCGCGTTCTCCAGCAGGTTCGCGACGATCAGCCGCATGTCCTCGGAGACCGCGACGACGCGCGCCGCTCGGCAGTCTGTGCGAATCATGATCTGGCGCTGCTCGGCGAGCGCCTTGAGGCGGTCGACCTCGGCGCCGACGATCTCCGCCAGGTCGATCGAGAGCCGATCTCGCTGCGCGTCCTCCTCTTCCAGGCGTGCGAGATCCAGCAGCTCGCGCACCATCTGGGCCAGACGCTCGGCTTCGCTGCCGAGCCGTTCGATCATGCGGTCAGCCCGTTCAGGATCGCGCTGCAGCGCGATGGACAGCGAATCAGCAAGCGCCTGGATCCCCGCGACCGGCGTCTTCAGCTCGTGCGAGGCGTTGATGACGAAATCGCGGCGCACCGCGTCGATCCTGCGGATGTCGGTGAGGTCGGCCAGCACCAGCGCGACCTCGCTCGGCGCCGTGACGGACGCGCTGCCGACCAGCTCTCGGCCGTCACGGCGAACGTCGACGTCGATGACCGCGCCCGTCTCGCGCGCCTCGGCCACCGCATCCGCCAGAGCCGAGGCGCCGAGAACCTGCAGCGGCGTCGGCGAGGGATCGCGCCGAACGGGAAACAGCGCCCGTCCGGCGGCGTTGGCGTAGGTGAGGGTGGATTCGTCGAACAGCAGCACCGCCGTCGGCAGGTCGTCGAGCAGTCGCTCGAGGCGCCCGCGCTCTGCGGTCACCTCATCCGCCCGCGCGCGCAGCGATGACCCGAGTGTGTCCAGGGCCGCGGCTAGCCGTCGCCAGGCCCGGCTGCCCGCCCGCGTGATCTCAGCATCAGGGAAGCGCGCGATCTGCTCCGCAAGCCGAGTGACCCGACGTTCCTCAGCCCGGCCCAGCCAAAGCGCCGCAACCAGCCCGAGCAGCGCAGCGGCCACCACCCCGGCGATGAGCGATTGCGTCAGCTCGCCGATGCCCGCCGACGCGGCGCCGACGAGCGGGATGACGAGAACCAGGCGTCGCAGCACCGCGGCTTACCCGTCCGCGAACTTGTAGCCGACCCCGCGCACCGTGGCGATCAGCTGCGGAGCATGCGGGTCGACTTCGACGCGGCCGCGCAGCCGCTTGATGTGAACGTCGAGGGTCTTGGTGTCTCCCACGTAGTCGGCGCCCCAGACACGGTCGATGAGCAGATCGCGAGTCAGCACGCGGCCGGCATTGCGCACCAGCAGCTCGAGAAGCGCGAACTCCTTCGGCGGCAAGTCGACCCGCCGGCCCCGCACGAGCACCTCATAGCGATCGGCGTCGATCCGGATCCCGCGCAGCTCCACGACGGATTCGTCATCCATCGCGGCCCAGGCGGCGCCGCGCCGCAGGACGGCGCGGATGCGCGCCGTAAGCTCTCGGGTCGAGAACGGCTTGGTGACGTAGTCATCCGCGCCGAGCTCAAGGCCGACGACCCGGTCGATCTCGGTGTCGCGCGCCGTCAGCATGATGATCGGGACGCTGCTGACCGCCCTGATCCGCTTGCACACCTCCGTTCCGGACAGGCCCGGCAGCATGACGTCGAGCAGCACGAGATCCGGGCGCTCGCGCTCCCAAACCGCGAGCGACTCCGCGCCGTCCGCCGCGAGCGCGACTTCGAAGCCCTCCGATGCAAGGGCGTACTCAAGCGCCTCCGCAAGAGAGGGCTCGTCCTCGACCAGGAGGATCTTCGGCATCCCTGCGATTCTAAGGCCGGCGCACGAGGGTGAGTCCGGGAGCAGGGAACTATCATCTCCGTGACGGACCTCGACGGAACGGCCTGAACATGGTGGAGCTGCGGCGGGAGCATCGCGATCGTCTCGCAGACCTGGAGGATCGCCTGCTCACCATGGGCAACCAGGTCCTGGACATGATCGATGAGGCGATGGCGGCGCTGGGCGCGCACGACCAGGATCGCGCGGCCGCGGTGATCCGCTCCGACGATCGACTTGACCAGCAGTACCAAGAAGTGCAGGAGTCCGTCTTCACCGTCCTGGCCCTCCAGTCGCCGGTGGCCAGCGAGCTGCGTCTGCTGACCGCCATGCTGCACATCAACATCCACTTGGAGCGCATGGGCGATCTGTGCGTCAACATCGGCAAGTTCACCCAGCTCGTCGAAAACCTGCTGGACGACGCCGACCTGATGGCTCAGCTGCAGGAGATGGGCCGGCATGCGCACCGGACGATCACACGCTCCATGGAGGCCTTCGCGCGTAGAGACGTCGTCATCGCCCGCCAGCTGCCGGAGCTCGACGACCCGCTCGACCGGCTCAACAAGGGCCTGTTCCTGCGGCTCGTCAAGCTCGCCGCCTCAGACGAGGAGCGCCTGGACTGGGCGATGCGGATGGTCCTGGTGGCGCGCTATCTGGAGCGCCTCGGTGACCACGCGGTGGACATCGGCGAGCAGGTGATTTTCGCGGTGACCGCCGAGACCGTCGAGTTGGCCAGCAACTCCCCCGTCGAGTAGCGCCGAGGCGGCGCGATCAAGTTCGCGGGCCCAATCTGGTCATCCTCGGTCGGCGCCTGCGTCGCAGCTGACGACCCGCACCCGGATCGTCAGCCGACGGGCTGCCGGACGAGCTCGTCAAGCAAGTCCCGCGCGAGGAGATCGATCTCCTGGACGATCTCCTGCACCTCTCGGTGCGAACGCCCGTCTGGATCGGCCACATCCCAGTCCAGATAGCGCTTGCCGGGCAGGACAGGACAGGCCTCGCCGCAGCCCATCGTGACCACGATATCGGCCGCACGGACGACCTCGTCCGTGAACGGCTTGGGGAACTCGCGCGCCAGCGGGATCCCGGCCTCCGCCATCACGTCAAGGACGGTCAGCGGTATGCGGTCGGCGGGCGCGGTGCCGGCCGAGCGGACGTGGACGCGGCCCTCGGCGCGGTGGTCGACGACCGCGGCCGCGATCTGGCTGCGGCCGGCGTTGCGCTCGCAGACGAACAGGACCTCGGGGACTGTCTTGGCGGCCCAGCCCTCCGCCTGCGCCAGCGCCCGCAGCCGCTGCCGCGCGAATCTGTGCACGAGCAGCGGCACGTGCAGCGTCAGCCGCGCGTCGAGCCAGCGATCGAGCGAGTCGTCGATGTACCGGCGGATCGTGTCTCGGCTGACGATTCCGGCGAACTCCTCAGCGAGCACCTCGATCGCCCGTTCCAGCCGACCCCAGGTCTCCTCGTCCAGCTCCATGGCCGCCGATCCTCTCCGCGGTTGGCGTTGATCAGCCGAAGCGGCCGGTGACGTAGTCCTCGGTCCGGGGGTCGCTGGGGTTCTTGAAGATCGTCTCGGTCAGGTCGTACTCGACCAGCCGTCCGGTGCGGTGATCTCCGTCGCCGGACTCGACCTCGGTCGTGATGAACGCGGTCCGGTCGCTGACACGGGCGGCCTGCTGCATGTTGTGCGTGACGATCAGGATCGTGTAGTGATGCTCGAGCTCGCGCATCAAGTCCTCGATGCGTGCGGTCGCGATGGGATCGAGGGCGGAGCACGGCTCATCCATGAGGATCACGTCCGGGTCGACGGCGAGCGCGCGCGCGATGCACAGGCGCTGCTGCTGGCCGCCGGACAGGCTGTAGGCGCTCTCGTGCAGCTTGTCCTTCACCTCGTCCCACAGCGCGGCGCGCCGAAGGCTCGTCTCGACGATCTCGTCCAGGTCAGCCTTGATCTGGTTGACCCTGGGGCCGAACGCGATGTTGTCGTAGATCGACTTGGGGAACGGGTTCGGCTTCTGGAACACCATGCCGATCCTCCGGCGGACCTCGACGGGGTCCACCTCCTTCGCGTACAGATCCTGGCCGTGGTACAGCACCGTCCCTTGGACGCGCGCTGCGGGAATCAGGTCGTTCATGCGGTTGAAGCAGCGCAGCAGCGTCGACTTGCCGCAGCCGGACGGGCCGATCAGCGCAGTGATCTCGTTGCGCTCGATCTTCAGCGACACGTCGCGGATCGCCGGCCTCGAGCCGTACGACACGGCAAGGTCGCGGACATCGAACACAACGCCCTCGGCGGCGTTCTGAGCATCCGGCTCCACAGCGTGCACCTCGGGAACTGTCACGGTCTGGCGCTCATCGACGGCCGCGCCTCGGTCCTCCATCACCATCTCCTTGAAAAGCGGTTGCGCAACAGGATCGCCGTCGAGTTGAGCAGCAGCAGGATCGCCATCAGCACAATGATGGCAGCCGCGGCGGCATCGATCTTGAAACCCTCCTGCGGCCGGCTCACAAAGTTGAAGATCTCGATTGGCAGCGCGGTGAAGGCCTCGAGCAGGTTCCACGGCTCGCTGTCAGCGCGACGGCTGAAAACAGCGCCGACCACGAGAATGGGCGCGGCCTCGCCGATCGCCCGCGATAGCGACAGGATTGTGCCCGTCAGGATCCCCGGCAGCGCCGCGGGGATCAGCTGCCGCCAGGTCACCTGCAGCGGCGTAGCGCCGAGCGCGAGGCCCCCGTCGCGGATCGCTCGCGGGACCGCGCGCAGGGACTCGCGGGAGGCGACGATGATCACGGGGAGGATGAGCAGGGCCAGGGTCAGCGCCCCGGAGATCAGGCTCCGGCCCATCTCGAGCATGTACACGAAGACCGCCGCGCCGAGCAGGCCGTAGACGATGGATGGAACGCCGGCCAGGGTGTTGATGTTGGCCTCCAGCAGGCGGGTGAGGCGGTTGTCGGGCGCGAACTCCTCGAGATAGACAGCGGCGCCGACGCCGATGGGGAAGGCCGTCGCGGCGACGAGGAGCATCAGCGAAAGCGTGCCGGTCAGCCCGGCTCGGATCCCGGTCCTCTCGGGGAAGCGCGACGCGTAGACGCGCAGAAAATCGAGGTTCAGCCGGCCGGCCCCGTCGATCACCACGTCGATGAGCAGCACGGCCAGGACTGCCACGCTGACCCCCGTGGCGGCCACCAGCACCGCGGCGAACGCGCGCTCGCGAACCCTCCGCTGCCGGCGTTGCGAATCCAACCCGGCCAGGGCCGCGCGAGCCGTGCGCTCCGGAGTGGAGATCGCCATCTAATACACCTCGCGGAACCGGCGCACGAACCGCTGCGCGGCGATGTTGAGCGCGAACGTCATGATGAACAGCACTGACCCGACGGCGAAGATCGACTGATACGTCAGCGACCCGCGGGACGCTTCGCCCCCCACCGCTTGGACGATGTAGGCGGTCATGGCCTGGATCTGCGAGAACGGGTCTGCGGTCAGCGTCGGGAGGTTGCCGGCGGCGATCGCCAGGATCATCGTCTCGCCGATCGCGCGGCCGATGCCGAGGATGACGGCCGCGACGATGCCCGACAGCGCCGCGGGCGCCACGATCCGGAGCGCCACGTGGCGCTTCGACGCCCCCAGACCGTACGCGCCCTCCCGCAGGCTCTGCGGGACTGCGGACATTGCGTCCTCGGACAGCGACGCGATCGTCGGGACGATCATGATCCCCACGACGAGGCCGGCGCTGGCGGCGTTGAAGATCGGAACGACCGAAGGGCCGAGCAGCGCGCGGAGCACCGGCGTCACGAAGGTGAGCGCGAAATAGCCGAGCACGACTGTCGGGACGCCGGCGAGGAGCTCGAGCGCGGGCTTGAGGGTTTTGCGCACGCGCGCAGGCGCGTACTCAGCGAGATACATCGCAGAGGCGAGCCCGAGCGGGATCGCGGTGAGCATGGCGATCAATGTCGCCAGAAGTGTGCCGTTGACCAGCGGCAGAACGCCGATGCGGAACTGCTCGGACGTCGGGATGCCAAACGGCCGCCACGCGGTATCGGTGAGGAAGCTTCCCAGGTTGACGTTCGGATCACGGAAGAACGAGCCAGCATCCACGAACAGGACGACGATGATTCCCACGGTCGTGAGGATCGAGATTCCGGCGCAGAGCCTGAGCAGCCACATTACCGCCTGCTCCCCGCGCCGCTTCCTGGTCGTCGCCAGGCTGATCCCGCGTCCCTGGCGCGTCCCGAGTTCGGCCGGCGGCGCGCCAGTCTGGGCCTTCATGTTCATGTGCGCCCTCCTGATGCCCGATACACGGCGCTGCCGATTCGGCATGGTAGCCGAGCCGGCAGCGCCGCCCCCGCCATATCTCGCATCGGCGCTAGCCGGCCGCTGCGATCGCGGCCTCGACGCCGGCCGCAGCCTCGGCGATCGTGGAGTCCGGCGCCGCGATGTAGCCGACGTCGTCGATAAGGCTGTTGACGGTGTCGAGGTAGTAGGTCACGAAGCCAGCCACCTCTGGCTTGGCCAGGGCGTCATTGCGGACGTAGATGAACAGCGGGCGGGTGAGCTTGTAGCTGTCGTCCTGCGCGGTCTCGATAGACGGGGAGACGCAGCCTTCGCCGGCGTCGTAGGCAAGCGCCTTGAGCTGATCGCCAGACTCCTGGAAGTACGCGAAGCCGAAGTAGCCCCATGATCCAGCCGTGCCGATGATCCCCTGGGCGATGATGTTGTCATCCTCGGAGGCGTTGAAATCCTGTCGCGGCTCCTCGATCTCGCTGGGATCGAGGATCGTCTCGTTGAAGAAGTCGTAGGTCCCCGAGTCTGCGCCGGGGGCGAAGACCT
>DATKBU010000325.1:0-6721 GCA_035513815.1 Egibacteraceae bacterium | reverse complement strand
GAGATCGGTCGCTTCGACGGCATCGTGTGCAGCCATCGCACTCCCCTTGGCGCTTCGATCGACCCGGCGGCCAGACGCGACCAGGATACGAAGCGTTCATCTGCGAATCGATGGCGACTTGGAGAGGCTCGGCGGCTGAGGTCGGCCGTCGAGCCAACCGGGCCGGCGGAGTTCGCTTTGCCGGCGAATGGGTAGGCACGTGGTGCGACGGCGCTCTATGCCGCCGCTGGACTGGCGTTCGGTCGGAATCGGGGGTCACCATGGCACGCTCGAGCGTCATCCGCCGCCCGCTGATCGTGACGCTGATCGTCGCCGGCAGCGTCTTGGCGGCGGCCTCGGCCGCGTTCGCGCAGGCGCAGGAGAGCCGCCTTGAGGGCAAGGTGCGGGCGGGCGACGAGGTGGTAATCCCAGCCGACGAGACGGTCGAGCACAACCTGTATGTGTCCGGGGGCCGTGTGCGGGTCGAGGGCCGGATCGAGGGCGATCTGGTGGCAGCCGGCGGGCAGGTCGACGTGCTCGGGGAGGTGGCCGGAGACGCGCTTCTGGCCGGCGGGACGGTGAACGTCAGCGGCGACATCCAAGGCGACGTGCGCGTGGGGGCGGGCCAGTTCGTGATCAGCAGCGCAGTTGGCGGCGATGTCGTGATCGGCGCCGGTCAGGGCGTGGTGACGTCGGCCGCGTCGATCGGCGAGGATCTCGTCTTCTCGGCCGGGCAGATGACCATGGACGGGGCGGTCGCTGGCAGCGTGCTCGGCCAGGCCGGCGACTACCGCGAGAGCGGATCGGTCGCCGGCGCCGTCGACGTCGCAGTGAGCGAGCCTCCAGCGCCGCCGACCGTCGCGGACAGGGCGGCCGGCGCCGCGCGGCGGTATGCGAGCCTGCTGATCTTCGGTGCTTTGCTGCTGGTCATCGCCCCGCGCGTGCTGCGAAGCGGCGCAGAGAGCCTCCGGCGCGAGCCGCTGAAGGATCTCGGGCTGGGTGCGCTTGGCTACATCGCCGCCATCGCCGCGGTGCTCGTCATCGCGTTCGCGATGATCCTGCTCGCGATCGCGCTGGGCCTGCTGCAGCTCGGCGGCCTGGTTGTGGCCGGTCTCGTCGGCGGTCTGCTGACGATCGCGGTCATCGTGTTCGCGCTGGTGGTCGTGTCCGCGTTCTTCGCCCAGACCCTGGTAGGGCTGTGGCTCGGACGCTTCGCTGTCGGGGACGCTGGGTGGCTGCGCGCGTTCCTCGCGCTGGCTGTCGGGGCGCTGGCGATCGTGGTCCTGACCGCGATCCCCTACGTGGGGCCAGTCGTGCGCCTGCTCGTGGCCCTTTTCGGCATGGGGGCACTGCTGCTGGCCGTGTATCGCCGAATGCGCCCACCTCGCAGTCCGCAGGCCATGCCGCCCGCTCACGCGGCCCCCGTCGTCCAGTGAGCCCGAGGCGCTGAGGCACGCACCGCCCATCGTTCTGTAGGGTCTCGACGCAGGAGGTGGGCAGTGCGCTACTTCGAGGACCTGGCGGTCGGCGAGACGCTCGAGCTCGGCTCAGTCGCCGTCACCGAGGACGAGATCGTTGAGTTCGCCACCCGCTATGACCCGCAGCCGTTCCACATCGATCGAGCCGCCGCCGGGCGCTCGGTGTTCGGCGGGCTGATCGCCAGCGGCTGGCACACCTGCTCGCTGTACATGCGCCTGCTCGCCACCGGACTGCTGAACGACACCCCCAGCCTCGGCTCGCCCGGAGTGGATGAGATTCGCTGGGACGTCCCCGTGCGGCCCGGCGACACGCTGACCGGCTCGGTGACGCTCCTGGAAGCCCGGACCTCCAGGTCGCGCCCTGACCGCGGCATCGTCAAGTCCCGCGGCGAGCTGCGCAATCAGGACGGTGCGACCGCGCTGAGGATCGTCGCGATCAGCCTTATCGGGCGCCGTCCGGGCTAGCGGACGATCCCGATGTTGAACTCGCCCGTGCCCAGGGCGCCCATCATGCGCAGCCACAGCGGCAGGTACATCTCCGTCCCGCGCGCGCTGTCGAGGCCGCCGAGGTCGAGGATCGACGACTCGGGCCAGCCGAACTCGCCGAGCAGGCCGATCACAGCCGCCTTGGCGCCGTCGTCGTCGGAGCAGACGAACACGGTGTGCTGGCCGCGCAGCCGCGCGGGGTCGACCATCACCTCGCAGTTCATGGTGTTGAGCGCCTTCACGACGCGCAATCCCGGATAGGCGCGCTGGATCTGCTCGGCGAGGCTGTCGGTGTTGGCCACCGTCAGCGTGGGCGGGAATCCCTGCGAGAAGTCGAGGGGGTTGGCGACGTCGACGAGCACTTTGCCGGCGAGATCGGCCTCATCAGCCGCGCCGATCGCATCCAGCGACGCCGTGCCTGCGGTGCAGTTGAACAGCAGCTCGCCGAAGCCCGCCGCGTCAGCGAAGTCGCCATGGCTGGCGCGGTCGCCGGCGTCGGCGGCCCACTGAGCAGCGGACGGGTTCTCGGTCGTCCGCGACCCCATGCGCGCGTGGTGCCCGAGCGCCACGAGGCGCGAGCCGATCGTCCTCCCGACCGCCCCTGTGCCCAGAATGCCGATCCTCATCGCTGCCTCCATATGGGCCGCCGGCGGCGCCGGTTTGGGGGGCTCGAGACCCGCGTTCCGGCACGCTACACCCGCTCCGGTGTGCTCTGCGCCCCGCGGGTCAGACCGCGACAGTCAGCAGGCGCACAGGATCGATCTGGCGCAATGAGCCGACGATCGCGTCGGCGGCGCTGAGCATCTGGCCGTCGAGCGACGGGCATCCGATGACCCACATGCCGGCGGCCTTGGCTGATGCGGCCCCCGTCGGGGAGTCCTCGATAGCGACCGATCGCTCGGGACGGGCCGACAGCAGCTCGCACGCTCGCAGATACGGATCCGGAGCCGGCTTGGGCCTCGCAACGTCGTCTGCCGAGACGAACGCGTCCACCAGATCGGCAAAACCGGACGACTTCAGGGCGATCATCGCCAGACTGCGCCGGGAGTTGGTCGCCACGCCCACCGGAATGCGCCCGGCCAGCTGCTCGACCAGCTCCATGGCGCCGTCGGTCACCGGGACTCCTTCAGTGAATCGGCGCGTGATCTCGGCGCGGATCAGTCCATCCATCTGGTCCGGATCGATCCCGCCGACATGCGCGGCCAGCAGCTCAGCCGCCTCCCGTGCGCCCAGCCCGAGCAGCGCGGGGCGGATCGACGGGTCCCATGGGCGGCCGAGTCCTTCGATGACCGCCTGCTCCGCCTCGGCCCACAGGCCCTCGGAGTCGACGAGCACGCCGTCGAGATCGAACACGACAGCCTCTGGGCGGAACGGCGGCAATGGGCTCATGCCCCCATCCTCGTCGACACGGACATGGCACCGCCAATCGTCGGGCCGAATGCGCGCGCGCCGCGCAGCTGCGCCCGCTGGCGCGGCGCGGGTACGGTTGAACCGCCAGGCGCCCGCCGCCGTTCGTGCTGCGGCCAGCTGAATGGGGTGGAAGATGCGGTCCGACGCAGTGTCCGAGACGGCCGACCGGGTCCTTCGCGAGTACCGGGTCTGGGCGGTCGTCGGGGCGTCGCCGAGGCCCGGGCGAGCCAGCTATGGCGTGATGGGCGTGCTCGAGGCGCACGGTTACACGGTCATCCCCGTCAACCCCCACACCGACGAGGTGCGCGGCAGAGTCTGCTATCCCGATCTCGCTTCGGTTCCCGACGAGATCGAAGTCGTCGACATCTTCCGACGCTCGACCAGCGCCGGCGCCCATGTCGATGAGGCGATCGAGGTGGGCGCGAAGGCGGTGTGGCTGCAGCTCGGCGTCGTCGACGAGGCCGCCGCGGCCCGGGCTGAGGCCGCCGGTCTGACCGTGGTGATGAACCGCTGTCCCGCCATCGAGCTGTCGAAAGGGCTCGGACGGGCCTGACTGCGACCTTGAGGCTGAAGACCGCCCTCCACTCCGCGGCCCTCCGCGCCGACATCAAGACAACTCGGCGCAGCGCACAAGCGTCCTACGGTGCGAGGAGGTGGTCGATATCGCTGGGCAGGCATCATGGACGGTGGCGGTGACCGACCACCCGCCCCAGTCAGCGGCGGCCCGGTCGAGCCGCCGGCGACGCCCAGCGCCCGCGCCGCGCTCCGCCGGGGTCCGCAGCGCCGTCGGCGCCGGGCTGCTGTCGATGCTGCTTCCCGGGCTCGGTCAAGTGTGGACAGGGCGGTTCCGTCGAGGGCTGTGGTGGCTGGCCGCGATGGCGATGCTCACCATGGCCTCCTCCGCCGTCGTCGCGTCGGCGCGCGGTGAGCTGCTGGAGCTGCTGGTCAAGCCTGGCGCGCTTCTATGGCTGATCGCGGCCAACGCCGCCGCCGGTCTGTTCAGGGTCGCCTGCGCGCTGGACGCGTCGTGGGTGGCCAGCCGTCGACGACCCGCGGCGAGGAGCGGTTTCGGGCGCTTCGCCGGGCTCACGGCGGCGCTGCTCGTGATCGCTGCGCTGACCGCGGCGCCCCACGCCGTGGCCGGCTTCTACGGCTGGCAGGCGCATCGGGTGCTGACCAGCGTGTTCGCCCCCAGCACGCCGGCCCTGGCGACGACTCCGGCTGTCGAGCCCGCCGCGCCTGCGCCGTCGACAGCCCCGCCGAGTCCCTCGGCCGACCCGACTGCCGCCCCCACACCCGCCGTCTCCGAGACCGCTCCCGGTGGCGATGCGCCGGCCGCTGTGCCGCCGGCAGAGCTGCCCCGAGGCGGCCGGTTCACGATCGCGCTGCTGGGCACCGATGCCGGGCCCGGCCGAGCCGCGGCCCGCACCGACTCGATGCTGATCGTCACGGTCGACGTGGCCAGCGGCGAGGCGGCGGTGTTCAGCGCGCCGCGCAACCTCGAGGGCTTCCCGCAGCCGGACGGCGTCGCCGACCTCAGGGCGCGGCACTGCCCCCAGGGCAGCGGCTGGCAGCAGCTGAGCGCGGTCTACCGCTGCCTCGCGGCGAATCCCGAGCGCGCGGCGGCGCTGTATCCGGATGCCGTCGACCCGGCCGCGGCAGGCGTCGCGGACACGCTCGCCACGCTCATCAATCTGCCGATCGACCACTACGCAGTCGTGAACATGGGCGGGTTCGTCGACATTGTGGACGCGTTCGGCGGCGTGACCGTCGAGGTGGCGCGCCCGATCCGCGTGGAGCTGTCGCCCGCGAAGGAAGGAGACGACTGGCAGCGCTTCGACCTCCCGGCGGGAACCCAGCGCCTGGACGGGCGCAGCGCGATGGCGTTTGTGCGCTCGCGCACCGGCAGCGACGACTACAGCCGCATGGCGCGGCAGCGCTGCCTGGTGGCCTCGCTCGCCGCCGAGAACGGATCAGCGCAGCTGCTGCAGGCGTTTCCGGCGCTGGCAGACGCCTTGGCCGCCAACGTCGCCACGGACATCCCGCTGGACAGCCTGCCGCTGTTGATCCAGCTGCGCGACCGGCTGGACCCGCATCAGATCATCATGGTCGGGTTCACCCCGCCGACGTACCAGCGCCCCGACAAGACCCCCGACGTCGAGCGCATTCGGGCAGTGGTCACCCAGGCGGTGGCGACTCCGGGGGCGCTGCGCGACCAGGCCGCGGTCCCGGCGGGAGTCGGCGAAGCCTGCGGCTGACGCCATCCCTGCCGCTGGTCGCCTGCCACGTCTCGAGCAGGCGCCGCGGATGCGGGAGACTGCTGCGGGGCAGAACCTCTGTGGGATCCGCGGTTCGGCCCGAGTAGGGAGGACGCAACGATGAGCGCCGCATTCGCCCTCACTGACGAGCAGCGCACATTCCGCGGGGTGGTGCGGCGACTGTGCGATGACGTGGTCGCGCCGCGTGCGGCCGAGATCGACGAGACGGAGGAGTTCCCCTGGGATGTCAAGAAGGCGCTGGCGGACAACGGCCTGCTGGGCCTGCACATCCCCGAGGAGTACGGCGGCGGGGGGGGCGATGCCATCACCTTCGCGATCCTCATCGAGGAGGTCGCCCGCGCCTGCGCCGCCTCGTCGCTGATCCCCGGGGTGCAGAAGCTGGGGTCGATGCCGATCCTGCTGGCCGGCTCCGAGGAGCAGAAGCAGCAGTGGCTGCCGCCGCTGGCCTCTGGTGAGGAGCTGATCAGCTACTGCCTGTCGGAGGCCGGCGCTGGCTCCGACGCGGCCGCGATGGCGACCACCGCGGTGCGCGATCAGGGCGGGTGGCGCCTGAACGGCACGAAGATGTGGACGACGGGCGCGAGCGCCGCCGACGCGTTCGTGGTCATGGCCAAGACCGACCCCTCGGCCGGCGCCAGGGGGGTGTCGGCGTTCTACGTCCGCGCGGACGACCCAGGGGTGAGCGTGGGCAAGAAGGAGCGCAAACTCGGGATCCGCGGCTCGCCCACCTGCCAGGTGCATCTGGACGACGCCGTCATCCCTGGCGACCGGCTGATCGGGGCGGAGGGCGAAGGGTTCAAGATCGCGCTGGCCGCGCTGGACCACACGCGGCTGACGATCGGCGCGCAGGCCGTCGGAATCGCGCAGGCGGCGATCGACTACTGCATCGGCTACATGTCCGAGCGCGAGCAGTTCGGCAAGCCGATCGGAGCCTTCCAGGGGCTGCAGTTCATGCTGGCGGACATGGCCATGGAGACCGAGGCGGCCCGCCAGCTGGTCTACCTGGCCGGCGGGAAGGCCGACCGCGGCGAGCCTGACCTGACGCTGTACAGCGCCTACGCCAAGTGCAAGGCCGGCGACGTGGCGATG
>DATKBU010000324.1:0-3470 GCA_035513815.1 Egibacteraceae bacterium | reverse complement strand
CCTGCGCCTGGGCGCCGTCGCGCTCAGGCCCCGCATCTGCAGCGCCGGCTGCGGCGACCGCTTGCTCGAACAGCGCCTGCGCGGCGTGGTGCTCGGCGAGCTCCGCCTGGCGCGCCCCCGCCTCGACGAGGACCCGAACGGAGGGAACCGGCGCCGCGCCGATGTGCGGCTCGATCAGCGCGACGGCGTCGGCCAGGAGCGGATCGGACTCGTTGGAGCGGCCTTCGGCGCGCCGAACCGCAGCCAATCCAGCCAGCGCGCGGGCGCGCAGCACGTCCCGCTCCTCAGCCGCCTCCAGGGCGCCGGCCAACTCTGCAGCCCGCGCGAGCGCGCTCGCCGCCGCCGGATAGTCGGCGAACTCCTCATCGAGGCGGCCCAGCTCGATCAGCAGCTGCACCGGGCGTGGGCCGCCCTCGCCACCGGTCGGCGCCTCGGCGTTGGCGAGCTCGCGCGCGCCGCGATAGTCGGCGTTGCTTCGCAGCTGGAGAACCCGATCGAGGGCGTCAGACGACGTCATAGCTGCTCCGTCCTGGGCGGAGGCGTCGCGGCCGGCACCGCCTTGCCCGTCGGCTCGAGCGGGGCGCTCACGTGAGCCTCTGCGGGGACGGGCGATGCCCGGGCGACGAGGTTCGCCTCGGCCGGGATATACCGCTCGAGCACCCTGGCGGCGAGCGCTGTCAAGACGCAGCCCACGATCAGCACGGTGAACAGCAGCGATCCAAGTCCCGCGCGGAGAGTGAACCCGGCGACGGCCGGGCCGACCATGAAGCCGGTGGTCCAGGCCAGCGTGTAGGTGCCGTTGTAGCGGCCGCGGAGCTCGTCACTGGCCAGGTCGTTCACGATCGCCGGGATGGTCGGCGAGAACAATGTCTCGCCGAGGGCGAACAGCACCATCGCGAGAGCGAACGTCACCGCCGCGGCCGCCCCGGCGGTCACCTCCCCGGCCACGATCGTGATCGCCCAGGTCAGCGCCCACAGCGCGCAGGCGAGCATGATGGCCCGCGTCCGGCGACGGCCGGCCATCAGGCGCAGCACGATCAGCTGGGCGAGGACGACGGTCAGCGTGTTGGCCGCGAACGCAAGGCTGAGCGCGCGGGCGCTGATGCCGCCGGGGCCCGTGGCGTACGCGGGAAAGCTCGAGTGGTACTGGCCGTAGCTCATCGTCACGACGAGGGCGGTGACCGCCCACACGCCCAGGAAGAGCCGGTCGCGCAGCACCTGGCGGAACCCGCCAGCCGATGGCCGGCCGTCGCCAGCCGGCGCCCCAGCGCCCCTCACATCGGGGACCAGCGCGAGCAGCACCGGGATGAACAGAAGGAACGACGCGCCATCGGCGAGATAGATGAAGGTGAACGTCCCCGGCGCATCGATGTCGACGATCGCGGCGGCGATCAGCCCGCCGATCCCGAAGCCTGCGTTCATGGTGGCGAACCGCACGGAGAACGCCGCCGACCGCTGCTCAGGGCGCACCACGGTCGCCAGCAGGGCATCCTCTGCGGGCCATGTCACCGCGGCGCCCAGCCCGACGAGGCCCGCCGCGGCGAAGGCGTGCCATGGATCGGCGACGGAGGCCACCCCCACCGCGGCGGCCGCGGACACCATCAGCCCGGCGATCACGGTCGAACGGGCGCCGATGCGGTCGGCCAGCCAGCCGCCCAGCGGGTTGCCGAGCAGCGACGCGACCGCGATGGCCGCCACGGCCAGCCCAGCGACGCCGAGATCGATCCCGCGGACGGCATGGAAGTACACCAGCAGGAACGGAAGCGTCAGACCGCTGCCGACGGCCGACACCGCGTGGCCGCCGAGCACCGCCCAGGCCTGCCTCGGCAGCTGCGGGACGAGGTTCGAGATTCCGTTCAGGGGACGCAGGGTACCCATGGCGCTCACCTGGGACAATGCCTGCGTTAGGCTGCTCGGCATGGTCCCTGATTCGCATGCCTGACGGCGCCGGCCCCGCCGATCCCGCCGAGCTCCTCGGCGAGCTGGCGGCGCTCGCCTCCGACCTGGGCGGCGCGCTCGGCGCGCCGGACGATCTGGAGCTGCTGAGCGCGATCGCTTCGGCGGGACGGGCGCTGTTCGGCGCCGCCGCCTGCTCGGTCGCGCTGCTGGATGACGCGCAGTCCGAGCTGGTGTTCCGCGCCGCCGCCGGCCCCGGCGCGGACGAGATCGTCGGGACGCGTGTCCCCGTCAACCGCGGGATCGCCGGCTGGGCGGTGAGCGCCGGCCAGGCGATCGCCGTCGATGATGTCGCCCGCGACCCCCGGTTCGCCCGCGACATCGCCGAGGCGAGCGGCTACGTGCCGACATCGATGATCGCCGCGCCGCTGCAGACCGAGCGCGAGATCCTCGGGGTCATCTCCGTGCTCGATCCGCGGGCCGAGGGCGGCAGCGCACGGCGACTCGAGGAGCTGAGCGCCTACGCCGAGCCCGCCGCGCTGGCGATCGAGGGCTCGCGGCGGTTCCTGGATGTCGGGCGGGCGCTGCTGGGCTCGATCGCCGCGGTCGCCGAGGGCGCCGAGCTGCAGGCGGCGCTGCGGGACGCCGCAGAGCGCGCCGGTCCGCGCGCCGAGCTCGCCGGCCTGGCGGCGCAGTTCGCCGAGCTCGGGCGGCTGGGCGAGGCGGAGCGGCGGGCCGCGGCGGCGCTGGTCGACGACTTCCTCGCCTACGTTCGCGCCCGCCGGGACTGAGATGGAGCCTGCCTGGTCCTCGCAGTTCGAGCCGGGAGCGCTGCAGCCAGTCGCCCCGCTGCCCCTCGACGCGCCGATCACGCGCGACTGGGCTTGGGGCGGCGCGACCGGCGCCGGCGTGCGGGTCGCCATCATCGACAGCGGCGTCGACGCCGCGCATCCGGCGGTCGGGGCCGTCGCTGGGGCGGTGGCCGTCGAGCCCGATGACGGCGCCCCGGGGGGCGTTCGCGTCGTGCCGGCCGAGGGCGACCTGTTCGGCCACGGGACCGCCTGCGCGGGAATCATTTGCGCGACGGCGCCCGAGGCGGAGGTCTACAGCGTGCGCGTGCTCGGCAGCAACCTGCGGGGCCGCGGCAGCGCGTTCGCCGGCGGGCTGCGGTGGGCGATCGACCACGAGATGCATGTGGTCAACATGAGCCTGAGCACACGCAAGCGCGACTACTTCGCGCTGTTCCACGAGCTCGCCGACGAGGCGTACTTTCGCGGCATCATGCTGGTCTCGGCCGTCGACAACGTCGAGGGGCCGACCTACCCGTCGCAGTACTCGTCGGTGTTCTCGGTGGCCGCCCACGCTCGCCGCGACCCGCTGGGCTTCGACTTCAATCCCTCGCCGCCCGCCGAGTTCGGGGCGCCGGGGATCGACGTCGAGGTCGCGTGGCTGGACGGCTCGACCGTCCGAGCGACCGGCAACAGCTTCGCGGCCCCGCACATCGCGGGCCTGGTGGCTCGCATCCTCAGCAAGCACCCCGGCCTGAAGCCGTTCCAGATGAAGACGGTTCTGCA
>DATKBU010000323.1:0-2653 GCA_035513815.1 Egibacteraceae bacterium | reverse complement strand
CCCGGCCGGCGGCGGCGCGGCGCTGGACGGGGCCCTGTTGCGCGCGCGGCTGGCCGCGCAGCTGCCGGCCTACCTGCTGCCGGCCGAGATCGTCGTCCTCGACGCCCTGCCCCGCACCGCCACCGGCAAACTCGACCGCCGCGCGCTGCCCGACCCCGGCCGCCCGACCCCCGAGTCATCGCGCCAGGCGGTGGACAGCCGCCGTGCGCCGCGCACGTCCATGGAGCGGCTCGTTGCCGATCTGTGGAAGGAGGCGCGCGGCGTCGACCGAGTGAGCGTCGACGACACGTTCATCGACCTCGGCGGTCACTCGCTGCTCGCCGTCCGCGTGTCAGCCCAAATCAAGAAGAAGGCGCGGCTGCGCATCAATCCCAGTCAGATGCTGCTGCAGACCCTCGGGCAGTGCGCCGCGTCGCTCGCAAAGCGGCGAGCCACGTCGGCGTAGGCTGTGGAGCCCTTCTACTTCGGCGACCGCGACGCGCCGCTCTTCGGCCTGTATCACCCGCCGTCAGGTCCGCTGCTGCGGGATGCCGCGATTCTGCTGTGCTCCCCGATCGGGCACGAGCAGATCATCTCGCATCGCGCATTCACGCAGCTGTCCAGGCGTCTGTCCGGCGCCGGCTTCGCGGTCATGCGCTTCGACTTCTACGGATCCGGGGACTCCGCCGGGGCCTGCGAGGAAGGGTCGCCGCAGCGCTGGCGACGCGACATCGTCGCAGCCATCGGCAGCCTCCGGCTTCGTTCGGCCTGCCGGAGACTGGCGATTGTCGGGTGTCGCTTCGGCGCCACGCTGGCGATGCTCGCCGGCGCGGAGCGGCAGGACATCGCCTCGATGGTGCTGTGGGACCCGGTGTCCAGCGGCGCGCGGTACGTCGAGGAGCTTTCCGCCCGTCACGAGGCAATGCTGCGGCAGACCCACGTTGCCGCCAGCCGCCGTGGCGGGCACAGTGCGGCGCGCGAGTTCCTCGGCATGGCGATGAGCTCGACGGCAGTCGACGAAATCGCCGCGATCGACGCACTGACGCTCCCCTGCAAGCCCGCCGGGCGTGTGCTCCTCGTGGACAGCGGGCGTGACCAGCGGGCGGATCAATTGCCGCAGCGGCTGACGGCGCTCGGGTCTCGCGTCGATTGCCGGCTGCTGCCGGTGGAGAATGCCTGGACGTGGATTGAAGACGTGAACAAGGTGCTCGTCCCGCAGCTGATCCTCAACGCCATCGTCTCGTGGATATCCGAGGTGCACGCGTGAACGAGCGGACGCTGCGGTTCGGTGAGACCGGTTCGCTGGTCGGCGTGCTGACCGAGCCGCCTGCCGGCGCGGCGAGTCGGGATCGGCCCGCGGTCATCCTGCTCGGCGCCGGTATCGTCCATCGGATCGGGCCGCATCGGCTCTACGTCAAGATGGCGCGGCAGCTGGCGCGGGCGGGCTTCGTCGTCCTCCGCTTCGATTTTTCAGGAATCGGCGACAGCCCCGTCCGCGGCGACCACCTGCCGATGGAGGAGAGCGCCATTGTCGAGACCCGCGAGGCGATGGATTGTCTGTCGAGCCTCCGCGGCGTCGATCGCTTCGTGCTCGTCGCCATCTGTTCGGGCGCCGGCTTCTCGTTTCAGACGGCGCGGTCCGATCCGCGCGTCGTCGGAGTGTCGCTGCTGAACGCCGCCGGGCACCGCTGGGGCACGAGCGCCGAGCTGGCGCGTACGATGGTGCACCACTACTGGCGGATGTTGTGGTCGCCCGCGTTCCGGCGCAACAACTGGCGCAAGCTGGCGACCCTGAGCTTCGACCGAGGCGGCGTGGCCAGGGCGGCGGGGCAGCGCCTCCGGTCGCTCTACGGCGCCGCCGACAGGGCCCCGCTGGAGCGTCAGTCCCTGGTCGGCGCCTTCCACGCGCTGATCGACCGCGGCGTCAGGGTGCAGGTGGTCTATTCGGAGGGCGACGAGGGCTGGGACTACTACCAGGTCTTCCTTCGCAAGCCGCTGCGCGCGCTCGAGTCTCATCCGCAGTTCAGCCTGCGGCTCGTCGCCGGTGCGAACCACACGTTTACGCTGCTGTCGCACCAGGCCGAGGTCATCGACATCCTCCGCGACTGGCTCGAGGAGCGTCGATGACGATGCGGCTGGACGACTGCGCCTCGCTCGCCGACGTGGCGGAGCGGCGGGCGTCGGCGCAGGCGGACAGGCACGCCTACACGTTTCTCAAGGACGGTGAGATCGAACAGGGCCGGCTCACATACGGCGGGCTCGACAACAGGGCACGGGCGGTTGCGGCCACGCTGAGCGGCGTCGCCGCGGCCGGGGAGCGCGCGCTGCTGCTCTACCCGCCGGGCCTCGACTTTGTCGCCGCCCTGCTGGGCTGCTGGTATGCGGGCGTGGTTGCCGTCCCGGCATACCCACCACACCGCGATCGCGGAAAGTCGCGCTTCGATTCGATCGTGGCGGACGCGCAGCCGAAGGTGTCGCTGACGACGACGGAAGCGCTGACCGATTCGAGGCTGGAGCGCGCCCGCTCCACGTCGCCGTGCCCATGGCTGGGCACCGACGAACTGGCCGCGACCGCCGGGGCGGGCTGGCAGCGGCCGAGCGTGATCGGGAGCGATCTCGCCCTGCTGCAGTACACCTCGGGATCGACCGCCGCGCCCAAGGGCGTGATGGTCTC
>DATKBU010000322.1:0-7974 GCA_035513815.1 Egibacteraceae bacterium | reverse complement strand
CAAGGTGATCCCGATGACGATCAGTGTGATCCTCAGCCATTCCGGCATGGGCTGGCTCCCTCCGAGCTGCCCGCAGTCTCGCCGATGGATCGGCGACTTCGACGCAACCCATGCGCAGTGCGTGAGTCTGACTATCCGCGTGATGAGAGCCGAGCGTCTGCCCATCCTCAGCCCAGCGCGCGGGCCTAGGACCTGTCACACCGGCTCGCTAGCCTGCTGCAAGGCCGGGCGTTTCCGGTCGGAGCGGGGAGGCGAATGGGCGACGTGCGGCTGGCCGGCTATGGGCTGGCCGCTACGCGCGAGCTGGCCGAGACCGGCCAGGCCGGCGGGCCGGGCTTGGCGAATGTGCGGTTCCTCTCGCTTGGCCGGCTCGCCGAGCTGCTGGGAGCCGCGCGACTGGCGGCCGCCGGCCGCTCGCCGGCCGGCGCCGCGGTGCGCCGCGAGGCAGTGCGAACCTCGCTCAGAGCCCGACCCGGACCGCTGCGCGCCGTCGTCGAGCATCCCGCGACCGTTCGGGCGGTGCAGCGCGCGCTCGACGAGCTTGCCGCCCTTCCCGCGCACGAGCTGGCCGCCGTGCAGCGGCAGAGCGAGCGAGCGCGGCATGTCGTGGCGCTTGCCGGCGACGTCGCCCATCGCCTGCGGGGCCACTACGACGAGCATGAGCTCGCGCGCTCGGCGGCAGCCGCTGTCGGGGATGGGAATTCGGCGCTGCGCGACGTCGGGCACGTGATCGCATTTCTGCCGCGACGGCTGTCGCCGGCTGAGCTGACGCTGTTGCGCGCGCTCGCGCGCCGAGACGCGCTCAGCGCCATCGTCGGCCTCACCGGGGACGACCAGGCTGACGGGCCCGCTCACGCCCTGGCTGCACAGCTCGGGCTGGGTGCACCAGCGCCGGCGCCGGCGCTCGCAGTGGCCTTTGGCGACGAGATCCGGACGGTGGCCGACGCCGAGGAGGAGGCTCGCGAGGCGGCGCGCGTCGTGCTTGAGCGGCTGGCTGCCGGCGTGCCGCTGCATCGCATCGGCGTCCTGTCCCCGCCGAGCAGGGAGTACTCGGCGCTGGTGCAAGAGCAGCTGTCCGCCGCCGCGATCCCGTTCAGCGGGCCGGCGCCGCGGACGCTTGCGCAGAGCGCCGCGGGGACGACGCTGCGCGGCCTTCTCGAGCTGGCGCAATCCGATCTGCCGCGCGACGCCGTCATGGCATGGCTGACCGCAGCGCCGATCCTGGAGATGCCTGGAGGCCAGGAGGCGCCGGCGGCGCGCTGGGATCTGCTGTCGCGCAGCGCGGGCGTGGTCGGCGGACTCGGCCAATGGCACAGCAGGCTCGCCGAGCAGGGAGCGAGAAGCCAGCGCGAGCGAGCGGACCTTGAAGCCCTCGACGAGCTCACCCATCCTCGGGCGGCGCGCCTCGACGCCGAGATCGACCACGCCGCGAGACTGGGCCGCTTCATCGAGTCGCTCGCGGCTGCCCTGCGCCCTGAGCCGCGGTCCACCTGGGCGGAGCTTGGCTCGTGGGCGTCCGGCCTCCTGCGCCGCTACCTGGGGGACCCCCAGCGCCGCGCCGAGTGGCCTGCCGGCGAGGCCGAGGCCGCGCGCGCCATCGAGCAGCGCCTCGGCGCCCTCGCGGCACTTGACCATGTGAGCGCGGGCGCGGACCTCGCGGCGCTGCGGCGGGCGATCGCCGCGGAGCTGGATGCCGCTGCAGGGCGGGCGGGTCGGTTCGGCGAGGGCGTGTTCGCCGGCCGCGTCGCCGATGCGGCTGGGCTGGATTTCGACACTGTGGTGATCCTGGGTATGGCGGAAGGCCTCCTTCCATCGCGCGGTGGCGAGGACCCGCTCCTGCCCGAGCAGGCGCGTGCGGCCGCTGGCTCGCTGCGCAGGCGGGCCGACACCGCAGCTGACCAGCGGCGCGATTACCTCGCCGCGCTGTCGGCGGCTCGTCGGCGTGTCCTGCTCTACTCTCGCGCCGACGAGCGCGCCGGTCGCCAGCGACAGCCGTCCCGCTGGCTGCTGGAGTCCGCCGCTCGGCATTCCGGACGGCCGTTCTTCTCCGAAAATCTGGCGCACCTGGGCGCGACCAGCTGGCACGTGCCCGGGCTGTCCTATGAGGGGGCCCTCGCACACCGAGAGCCCGTCGCCGAGCGGGACTGGACGCTGCGAGCGCTTCTGCGCCGCGACGCCGCTTCCCCGCTGCGACTGCATCCGCTGATCGCCGAGGACCCGCAGCTGATCGCAGGCCTGGCTGCCCATGCCCAGCGCCAGCGGGGCGGCCTTTCGCCCCGCAACGGGATGGTCGGTCCGGCGCCCGGCCTGACTCTCAACCCCGAGACCCCGGTATCGCCGAGCGCGCTGCAGGACTACGCCTCATGCCCGCTGCGCTATTTCCTCGGGCGGGTTCTGCGGGTGACCGAGGCAGAGCAGCCCGCCGAGGAGGAGGAGATCACTCCGTTGGAGCGCGGGAGCCTGGTGCACGAGATCCTCGCCCGCTTCCTCGACGAGGTGGCCCTCAAGAAGGGCCCTGTCCGCCCAGAGCAGGAATGGAGCGCCGAGGATCGCGAGCGCTTAAGGGCGATCGCCCGCACGGAGCTCGATGATCGCGAAGCGCGGGGGCGGACCGGCAAGGCGCTCGTCTGGCGCCTGGAGCGCGAGCGCATCCTCGCCGACCTCGATGACTTCCTGGCGAAGGATGCCGCCATGCGCGCCCGCCTCGGCGTCGCGCCCGCCCACGCCGAGCTGGCATTCGGCGGCACGACGGCCCCGGTGGTTTTCGATCCGGTCGGCGCGCCGCCCGTTGCGCTGCAGGGGCGAATCGACCGCCTCGACCGCGCCCCGGACGGTTCTCGGCTTGCGGTCATCGACTACAAGACGGGCCGTGGGCGCGCCTATGCCAAGGCGCTCGAGGAGGATCCCACTGCGCGCGGTCAGCTGCTCCAGCTGCCCGTCTACGCGCTCGCCGCCCGGGCCAGGTACGGAGACGTCCCCGTATCGGCCCGCTACTGGTTCGTCACCGCGAACGGCGAGTTTCGCGAGCATGGGTACGACATCGACGGCGACGTCCTCGCCCGGTTCGCCGACGCTGTGGGAACCGTCGCGGAGGGGATCAGGGCCGGGCGCTTCCCCGCCCGCCCCGGCCCCAGCGCGACCAGCTCGCGGCGCAACTGCGCGTACTGCCCCTACGACCTGATCTGTCCAGCTGACCGAGAGCGGATCTGGGAGCGCACGCGCAGCGATCCCGCGCTGGCCCGGTACGTCGCGATGGCTGAGCCCGAGCTCGAGCGCGAGGCGCAGCAGTGACCGCCGGGGGTCTGGCAGACGCCGACGCGCGCGCGCGCATCCGCGAGGACCTCGACGCGACGCTGTTCGTGGAGGCTGGCGCAGGCACCGGCAAGACCACGGTGCTGGTCGACCGGATCCTGGGCCTCATCACCACAGGACGCGCGGAGCTCCGAGAGATCGCCGCGATCACTTTCACTGAGGCGGCGGCTGCTGAGCTGCGCGACCGCATCCAGGCCGCGCTCGAGCGCTGCGCGCGCGATCCCGCGACGGCGGAGCAGGAAGCGGTCCGCTGCCGGGTGGCCCTCGGCCAGCTCGACGAGACGGCCATCTCGACGCTGCACTCATTCGCGCAGCTCGTGCTCAGCGATCATGCGCTGGAGGCAGGACTGCCGCCGGGCTTCGCCGTACTCGACCAGACCGCCGCGCAGCTGGCTCTCGGCGCCCGCTGGGAGGTCTTCGCAGACGAGCTCCTCGCGGAGGAGGCCGCGCAGGAGGCATTGCTGCTCGGGCTCGGGCTCGGCATGACGCTCGAATCCCTCAGGCTGCTCGCCGAGCAGCTCAACGACCATTGGGACCGGCTCGCCGATGTCCAGACCCTTCCGACGGCCTCGCTGGCGCCGCCGCCGATCCGGGAGTTTGTCGCGAGCCTCCTCGAGGCGACCCAATGCCTGCCGCTGTGCGACGACCCAGCCGACGGCCTCTCCGCCCACCTCGTCGAGATGCGCGATCTCGCGCGCCGCCTGCAGGCCGCCGGCCACCCCGCCAACGCGCTGCGGGTGCTGCGCGACCGCTCCCTGCGCAGCGCGAAGGGCAGACAGGAGAACTGGGGCGGTCGAGCCGCCGAAATCAGAGAGCAGCTGAAGGAGCTGGACCAGCGCCGCGAGCAGATCCTCGCTCGCGCGGGGGCGGGCGTGCTGACCGCGTTGCTGCCGCACCTGTGCCGCTTCGTGGCAGAGGCCGCCCAGGCTCGCGCCGCAGACGGCGCCGTGGAGTTCCACGACCTCCTCGTGCGCGCCCGCAACCTCCTGCGGGACCACCCAGCGGCGCGCGCATCGGTGCGCCGCAGGCTGTCGCACCTGCTGGTCGACGAGTTCCAGGACACTGATCCGCTGCAGTTCGAGATCGCGATGATGCTCGCGACCGGTGAGGGCGAGGCGCCCGGCGACGCGGCGGTCGATCCTGGGCGGCTGTTCTTCGTCGGAGACGCGAAGCAATCGATCTATCGCTTCCGCCGCGCGGACATCGCCCTGCACGAGCAAGCCCGGCAGCGCTTCGCCGGCGGGGCGATCCAGCTTGAGCAGAACTTCCGGACCGTCCGCGGGATCACCGACTGGGTGAACGTGGTCTTCGCGGAGATGATGGGGCGCGACGCCGCTGATGGACAGGCCCAATACCACGCTTTGGACCCGCATCGCCCCCCGGGTCCCCAGGCTTCGGCGGTCCACATCCTCGGCGCCCCTGCGCGCGGACGAGTCGATGAGATCCGCGACCGCGAGGCGACCGAGCTGGCGGCGCTGCTGCGGCGGATCCGCGAGGAGCGCTGGCAGGTCAGCGAACCCTCCGGCGAATGGCGCGACGCGCGCTATGACGACATCGCGGTGCTGCTTCCGACGCGCGCGGCGCTGCCGCACCTTGAGCAGGCGTTCGAGGACGCAGGAGTCCCGTACCGGGTCGAAAGCAGCTCCTTGGTCTATGCAAGCCAGGACGTCCGCGATCTGCTGGCCGTCCTGTACAGCGTCGATGACCCGACCGACCAGGTCGCGCTTGTCGCGGCGCTGCGCTCGCCGGCCTTCGCCTGTCGCGATGACGAGCTGTACGAGCATCGGACGGCGGGGGGTCGCTGGGACTATCGAGCTGAGCCGGTTCTCGGCGAGGAGCATCCGGTCACGGCGGCGCTGCGACGGCTGCGTCGCATGCATGCGGAGCGCTGGTGGCAGACCGTCGGCGAGCTGGTCGAGTCGGTGGTCCGGGAGGCCAGGCTGATGGAGCTGGCGTTTTCCCACCGCCGGCCGCGGGACATCTGGCGACGGCTGCGCTTTGTGATCGACCAAGCGCGGGCCTTCGGAGAGGGAGGCGGAACGCTGCGGGGGTTCCTCCGATGGGTGTCCCAGCAGCTGGCCGACGGCGCGAGGGTGACCGAGCAGGTGCTGCCCGACGTCGATGACGACGCGGTCCGGATCATGACCGTGCACGCCGCCAAAGGCCTGGAGTTCCCGATCACGGCGCTGGCCGGGCTCAACGCGGCGCGGCGGGCCCGCGGCGGCCCGCGCGTCGCCTGGGACGACGCCGGCACGCTGCAAGCTCGACTGCGCAAGGGCTTCGAGACGCCGGGCTTCGCCGCGGTCGCCGAGCGCGAGAAGCTGCAGGACTCCTACGAGGCCGTCCGGCTGCTCTATGTCGCGGCCACCCGCGCGCGCGATCACCTGATCGTGAGCGCGCACTGCGCGGAAGGCATTGCGACCGACGCCCTGCGCCTCCACGAGCTCAGCGCGCGCTGCCCGCAGCTGTGGCGGCCAGTCGACGTGCCCGGCCCGTCCTCGACCTCCGCCGCGGTCTCCGACCTTGTCGCTGGCCCCGACCCGGCCTCCCTCTCGGAGTCCGTCGCGGAGTCGGCCCCCTTCTCCGAGTCGGCCCCGACCTCAGACTCGCCGTCGCCGCCTGGGATGGCGCGGGGCGTCGCCGCAGGCCTCCTCACGCCCGCGGACCGCCAGGCGTGGGCCGTCACGCGCCGCCGCCAGATCGCGGCGGGGGCACGGCGATCGACGATCGCCGCCACCGGCATGGCCGAATGGCTGGCTGGCGAGGCGCCAGCCGTGGGGTCCCGCGACGAGCTGGACCAGGAGCGCTCGGCCGGCGGGCGCGGCCGCATCGGCACGTCGATCGGTCGCGCGGTCCACGCGGTGCTGCAGACCATCGATCTGACCACTGGCGAAGGCTTGGCCGCTACCGCGCTCGCCCAGGCATCTGCCGAAGGGGTGCCGGAGCGCTCGGCGGAGATTCAGCGCCTCGCCGCGCGGGCGCTGCGCTCCCCCGCCGTCCGCGACGCGGTCGCGTCCGGGCGATGGTGGCGTGAGGTGTACGTCGCCGCGCCGGCAGGCGAGCTGCTCCTGGAAGGATTCGTCGACCTGCTGTACGAGACCGCTTCCGGTCTGGTGGTGGTCGACTACAAGACGGATCGGATCGTCGACGACGCTGATGTCGACGCGCACGTCGATCGCTACCGACTCCAGGGCGCCACGTATGCGCTCGCGCTGGCACAGACCCTGGGCCGGCCGGTCGCGCGCTGCGAGTTCGTGTTTCTCGCCGCAGCCGGCCAGGTCGCCCAGCGGTCGCTGCCCGATCTTCCCGCGGCGGTCGCCGAGCTGCGGCGCTCCCTCGACGGCGCCGGCGCCCGGGTGAGCCGAGGCCTGTGAGCGGTAAAGCCGTGGCCGGCGCGCGCCGATCGTGACCGGGAGGCAGTCCCCCACCGTGCGTGGGACCGAGTGAGCAGGAGCAGGCGATGAGCAGCTGGCTGCGCCGAGTCAGGTCGTCGGCCAGCGACGCGGCATCGACTCTTGGCGGCGTGGCCGCGGCGAACGCCAAGGGCGCAGCGTCGAGCGTCGGGGATGCGGTGTCGCGTGCCGGCGCTCGCGTCCGCGGCCTCGGGGTCGACGATGACAGCGACGCCGAGCTGCTCGATCCGCTCGATCCCTTCAGCGATCCCGAGCTCGAGGCTCTCGACGCCGACGAGGCGCCGCCCGACGACGCCGAGCTCGGACTTGACCACTTCAGTGAGCTCCTGCGCCGGCTTGAGCCCGTGCCGTCATTGCCGCTGTCCGAACCGTTCTCGACCGGCCTTGTCCCCCTGCTGCGTCACTGGGCGCAGGAAGAGGGCCCTGGCAGCTTCCTCGCTGACCGGCGGGTCCTGCGGGTTCTGGGGATGGTGGGCGACCGGTTCACGATCACCGTCTCGCCAGACGGCATCACCGTTCGGGGCCTGATCCGGCGGCGATTCGCCCCGTGGAGCCGCATCCAGCGGCTCACATTCGTCGACCGCTACCAGATGCTGCGCGAGCATGCACTGGAAGCTGCCGTCGATGACATCGTGCGGCGGACCGCGCCCATCCCGGGTCTGCGGTGGCTGCTGCGCCAGGTGGTCGGCGCGATCGAGCGACGTCTGCCGTCGTCGCAGCGGGACGCGCTGCAGCAAGTCGGCGGCTGCGCGCTGCAGCAGATCAAACGGCGGGGATTCGACCTGGAGCTATCGAGCGTCCTTGCACTGGTCGCGTTTCTCTCGGAGACTCTGTCCGACGTGGCAGCCGCTGAGGCGCAGCTGCGCGGCATCCCGATCGAAGGCCTGCCATCCTTCGAGACCGGTCTCGGCGTCTGATCCGGCGCCCGTCGGGGGGAGAGGACTCGGCCTGACCGATTCGCTGTTCGTCGACGTCGACCGCTATCTGGACGGGCTCTTCGGGCCACCCGATCCCGTACTGGACAGGGCTCTGGAGCGCTCCAGGGAGGCCGGGCTGCCACCGATCGCGGTGTCCGCTGCGCTGGGTCGGTTCCTGCACGTGCTCGCGCTCGCGCGCGGTGCCCGCTCCATCCTCGAGATCGGCACGCTGGGCGGCTACAGCGCGATCTGGCTGGCGCGCGCGCTTCCTCCCGACGGCCGGCTGGTCTCGCTGGAATACGAGCCGAAGCATGCCGAAGTGGCTCGTGCCA
>DATKBU010000321.1:0-2896 GCA_035513815.1 Egibacteraceae bacterium | reverse complement strand
CGAGCCGACCGAGCCCCCCGAGCCCCCCGAGCCCTGACGCGCCCGCCGATCGCACCTTTTCGCCGGTTGTCCGGCACCGGAGCTAACGGCCACGCAGCGGCCGCACGGACGTGCTGGATGTCCGGTGGTTGCCTCCCAGCGAGCGCGGCGGCCGCGCAGGGGCGCTGAATGTGGCGAACTTGGCCGTTAGCGTCGCTGGGCGGCAACTCCGGTGGATGGCGTCGGCAAAGCTAGAACTCGATGATCGTCGCCCCGTCGCCGCCCTCACCACGATCGCCGGGTCGCCAGCTGCGGACGAGCTCGTGCGTACTCAGCCGCTCGCGGAGTGAATCGCGGAGGGCACCGGAGCCGTGCCCGTGCACGACGGTCACTCGCTCCGCGCCGGCCAGTGAGGCCTGGTCCACGTAGCGCTCCAGCATCTCGAGGGCCTCCTCCACGCGCGCGCCGCGCAGGTCCAACGACGACGGCACGGCACGCGCGCCGCTCGACACTGCCTTGGCCGCTCGGCGCTCGGCGCCAGCCGAACCCGGCACCTTCGGCGCACCGCCCGGCCCGAACTCCCCTCGCCGGCCGGCGGCCGGCACGCCCCCGGATACTGGCTCCAACTCGTCGAGCGGGACCGTTACGCGGAGCGCGCCCGCCTCGAGCGTTGCCTGGCCCTGGCGCTCGTCGATGCTCAGCAGCCGCCCCTGCCAGCCGTCTCGCGAACGCACGCGGCTGCCCGGCGCCAGGGCAGGCGGCGCCACTGGCACGGACGGCGTCCCCTCGGCGGCCGGCTGGCCAGCTACAGGCAGGACGGCGGCCAGGCGCTCCTCGAGGTGCGCCACCGTCTCGTCCAGGCGCTGCTGGGTCAGCGCCGAGCGCCCGAGCATCTCGCGTGCTGCATGTATCTCGGCGCGCACCTCGGCCAGCGCCCGCTCAGCCTGTGCCCGGGCCTCGGCCACTGCACCGTCGCGCTCGCGTCGCGCGCGCGCCCGCTCCTCTTCCGCATCCGCCCGCGCAGAGGCCGCCCGCATCTCGGCCGCGCGGGCCCGCTCGAGCGCCTCCTCGGTCGTCTGTTGCGCGTCACGGATCGAGACGAGCGTGGCCTCGAACTCCTGTTGAGCGCGGCTGAGCCGCGAACGCGCGTCGGCGACCAGCTCGGCGGGCAGTCCCAGCCGTTCGGCGATGGCGAAGGCCTGGCTGGTGCCGGGCAGACCGATGCGCAGGCGGTATGTCGGGCTGAGCGTCTCCAGGTCGAACTCGACCGATGCGTTGCGCGCCGCCTCGGTGTTGTGCGCGTAGGTCTTCAGCTCGGCGTAGTGAGTGGTGGCCGCGACCAGTGCGCCGGCTTGGATGAAGTGGTCCAGCAGCGCCTGGGCCAGCGCGGACCCTTCGGTTGGATCGGTGCCCGCGCCCAGCTCGTCGAGCAGCACCAGTGAGCCCTCGCCGGCACCCGCGGCGATGCGCACGATGGCCCGCATGTGGCCGCTGAAGGTGGACAGCGACTGGGCGATCGACTGCTCGTCGCCGATGTCGGCCAGCACGTCGCGGAAGACGGGCAGGCGGCTGCCCTCTGCCACGGGCACGTGCAGGCCGGCCTGGTGCATCAGAGCGAGCAACCCCAGCGTGCGCAGCGCGACAGTCTTGCCGCCGGTGTTCGGGCCGGTGATGACCAGCGCGCGGAACTCTGTGCCCAGGCGCAGGTCGATGGGCACCACGCGCCCCGTCAGGCCCGGATGGCGGGCGGACAGGAGCTCGATCTCCCAGCTTGCCGCTTCCGCCGGCCGGATACCGTCCAACTCGGCCGACAGGCGGGCCCGGGCCAGCCACAGGTCGAAGCGAGCCAGGGCCTCCAGCGTCTCGGCCAGCGCGCCGGCCTGGCCCTCGACCAGCGCGGAGAGCTCGTCGAAGACGCGCTCTTCCTCCGCTTGGGCGGCGAGTTGAGCCTCGCGCCAGGCATTGCCCAGTTCGAGGGCTACCAGCGGCTCGATGAACAGTGTCTGCCCGCTGCCCGACTGGTCGTGGACGATGCCCTTCACCCGGCCCTTGGCCTCGGCGCGCACGGGCACGACGTAGCGGCCGTTACGCAGGGTGATGATGGGCTCCTGCAGCGTGCCGGATAGCTCGCTGCCATGCACCAGCTGCTCGAGGCGTGTGCGCAGTCGCTCGTAGGCGACGCGCACCGCTCGGCGCAGGCTGCCCAGAGCGGGCGAGGCGGAGTCAAGCAGGTCCCCGGAAGGACCGACGCTGGCCTCCAGGCGGCCGCGCAGCTGGGGCAGCGGCTTGAGATTGCGGCCCAGCTCGTGCAGCAGCGGGCGGCGCTCGCCGCGCAGGGCATCGGCCAGCCGCCCGGCTGCGATCAGCGTGTCCAGCACGGCCAGCAGCTCCTCGCCATCCAAGCGGCCGCCGCGCCGCGCCCGGCCAATGACCGGCTCGATGTCACGCGCCCCGCCCACGCCCGCATCCGGGCGCTGGGTCATGAACTCGCGCGCCTCGTCCGTCTCGTCGAGCAGCCGGCGCACCACGATCGGGTCCGTCGATGGCGTCACCGCTTCGGCCAGGCGGCGCGACGGGGCGAAGGCGGCGAAGTCCGCCAGGCGCGCCCGGATGGCAGGAAATTCGAGCAGCTCGAGGCTGCGCCGATCGATCATCGCCGTGAGACAGCCGGATGGCCGATCAGCCAGAACCGCCACGGTCGGTCCGCCCAGTCCGGGCCGGCGTAGGCCACGCCCACGCGCGGACCGCTGGCCACCTGCTCGTCGGCCGCCTCCTCGCCGGCGGGCGGCGGCTCGAGCCAGAGTCGCTCGCCGGCCAGCAGGTCATGGCCGCTGAGCGAACGGTCGACGCCCAGCGCCTGGCACAGGCGGGCTGGCCCGGAGGCCAAGAGCGCGGGTTCAGAGGTAGTCCGGCCCCG
>DATKBU010000320.1:0-13530 GCA_035513815.1 Egibacteraceae bacterium | reverse complement strand
TGATCGCCGACTGCGCCGAAGCGGGCTATCTCGAAGACGTATGAGCTGAAGTTCTGAAATGACGAGGAAAGGGCGCTGAGCGGCAAACAGCAATGGTTCACGATTGAAAGTCTCTTGGCACGCGAGTTCTATTGCGCGATGCTTTGTTAATGTAGTGTACAGGGAAATGATCCGCTCGTTTCAAAATATTGGTCTTGACCACGCAGCACAGGGTGACTATGGTCATCGTAGACACGTGTGTATCACAGTTTTCCTGTCGACAAAGAATATAAAACGGCGCAGCGTTTCAGACCGCTGGTCGGATCTCCACAAGAGGGGAGAGGGTGCACGTGGAACGCAAGGAACAGGAATACGCGCTGCAGGAGGGCTTGGCGGCGGAGCTCGCTGGAGGCCTGATTGACCGTCGCCAGTTCATGACCACCATGATGACGGCGGGCCTCGGCCTGGCAGGTGCCTCGGTGCTGTCGGCATGCTCGCCGGCTGACTCCGGCGGAGCGGGGGCGACCGCGTCGCCGACCGGCGATGGGGCTGGCGGCGACAGCACGTCGACGCGTCCGCTGACTCCCGCGTTCTACCAATGGGTCGAGGACTTCCACCCCGACGGCATCAAGCGGGTCAACGAAGGCTTCGACGACCTGAACTACCAGATCGCGCCCACCGAGAACTTCGACATGCAGCGGTTCATCGCGGAGGCGCAGAACAACGAGAGCACGTGGGATGTCTACGTCGGGATGACGCCGTTCGTGGAGATGACCGCGTTCATCGAGGCCGGCGTCATCGAGCCGTGGGACCCGTACATCCCCAAGGATGTGCTGGATGACATCTCTCCGGCGATCCGCGAGGAGTGCAGCATCGACGGCAAGCTCTATAACTGGCCGTTCCTGCTGGACGTCAACGTGATGGGCTACAACTCCCGCATCACCGAGGAGGCCGGCATCGGCGACGTCCCGCAGGACTGGGACGCGTACCTGGCGGCTGCGCAGGAGGTCATCGATTCGGGCGCAGCGCAGTACGGCGCCACGTACGACGGCCTGGGCTGGCGGTCGATCGGTCCGTTCGCGCACAGTCTGTCAAGCGACGTCTACACGCCCGAGGGCTTGTTCGACTTCACCAGCGACATCGCCGCCGAGGCGCTGGAGCTCATGAAGAAGATCATGGCGGTCTCCCACCCGGACATTTTGGCGGGGGCCAACGCCGACGGCGTGCTGCCTGACGAGGTCGCCTTCGCGGCCGAGAGTGTCGCGTACTACACCAAGTTCCAGAACGCCATCCTGCGGATGGCGGGGAACTGGCCGGAGCCGTCCAACCTGAAGCTGGTCGGCCTGCCGAGCTTCGCCGGCGGCGAGGGGTCCACGATCTTCTGGACCACTGGCGCCTCGCTGTTCAAGCACGGCCAGAACAAGGAAGCCGCGGCGGAGTACATCCGGACGCTGACCTATGACAACCAGCTGTGGCAGGACTCAGTCGTGGGCAGCGCGACGACCCACCCCGGTCAGCTGCCGCCGTACGAGTCGATCCTGTCCGAGTGGGATTCCAACCCGCCGGAGTGGCTGCCTGACTTCGTGCCGCTGGTCCGCGACCAGATGACGAGGGCGAAGGCGATCGAGAACCACCTGTTCGGCCTGACGCAGTTCATCATCGGCCGCGAGCACTGGGAGAAGTACCTGACCGGTGACGTGTCGAGCCCGCAGGAGGCGCTGCAGCAGGCGCAGGACGCGGTCAACGCCGAGCTGGAGAAGGCGTAGCAGCGTAGACCGGCGCTGCCGGCAGCCACGTGTGGCCGCCGGCAGCGCCGCGCTTGTCCCCGCCATTGCGGCGACCCGAGACGAGCGATGAGGATGGCTGGCGTGAAGACCTCATGGCCACGGTAACGACAGATCCGCAGACCCGACCGGCGGCGGCGCGCACGCCTTTGGCGGAGCGGGGACTCGGCCGGCTTCGTCATGCCGGGAACTGGGTGTTCCTTGTCCCGGCGCTGGTGTTCTTCGTGGGCTACCAGCTGTATCCGATCCTGCGAGTGCTGTACCTGAGCTTCACCGACTTCCGGCTTCTGACACAGGAGCCCGCCCGCTGGATCGGGCTGCAGAACTATGCGGAGCTCCTCTCAGACCCGATCATGTGGCGCGGCCTCGGGCGGGCGGTGGCGTTCACGGTGATGTTCCTGCCCGGCGCCATCCTGCTCCCGCTGCTGCTGGCGATCCTGGTCGATCGGGTCAAGCGACCGCGCCTGGCCACGTTCTATCGCGTCGTCCTGCTCATCCCCGCGGTTGTCCCGAGCACGCTGATCTTCGTGCTGTGGACATGGATCTTCAACTTCCAGATCGGGCCCATCAACCACCTGCTGGTCAACGTTCTGGAGGTCCTCACGCCGCAGAGCGCCCCGCAATGGCTGAGCGGCACGTTCCTGACGCTGCTGGCGATCGTCATCATGGAGACGTGGTGGGGGCTGGGCTTCCACACGATCTTCTATCTCGCGGGTCTGGCCGGAATCCCGTCGGAGATGAACGAGGCGGCGCGCATCGACGGCGCGAGCGAGTGGAACCTGCTGCGCTACATCACGATCCCGCGGCTGCTGCCGATCATGTCGATTCTGGTCGTGCTGCGCTTCGGCACGGCGATGGCGGTGATCGACGAGTTCATCATCTTCGGGGGGTTCAACCGCGGGTCGGCCACCTATACCTGGACGATGTACATGTACGACACCAGCTTCAAGCTCGGCAACCTCGCGCAGGGCCGGGCTGCAGCGATCGGCTGGATCGGGGCGATCCTCATGATGATCGTCGTCGCCGGGCTGCTGTACGTCTTCAGGCCCAGGGACGCGTAGGGGTGTGCCGATGACCGCGACCACCGCTTCAATTCCCGGCAAGAGCGGGTTCCGCAAGCGCGTCAACACTGTGCTGCACCACAGCATCCTCGGCGCTTTCGTCGTGGCGGTGTTCGCGCCCCTGGTGTGGGTCCTGCTGCTGTCGGTCAAGTCGCTGCCCGACGCGTACACAGGGCGGCTGTGGCCAAACCAGTTCGACTTCAGCCACTACCAGTACGTTTTCACCAACATCGAGACGCTGCCCACCAATCTGCGCAACAGCATCTGGGTGACGGCGGGCACGGTTGCCCTCACCGTGCTGATCTCGGTCCTCGGTGGCTACGCGCTGGTCCATCTCGAGCTGCCGGGCAAGAAGCTGCTGCTGGCCGGGCTGATCGCGACGCTGTACTTCCCGACCCGCGTCGTGTCGCTGATCTCGATCTTCGAGATCCAGCGCTCGCTGGACCTGATCAACACGGTGAGCGGGCTGATCCTGCCGTACGTCACGCTGAACTTGGCGATCAGCCTGCTGATCATGCGCAGCATCTTCATGCAGATCCCCAAAGAGCTCATGGAGGCGACAAAGGTCGACGGCTGCGGGCCATGGCGCAGCCTGGGCGTGATTCTGCCGCTGGTCACCAACGGCATCGTCGTGATCATCATCATCAACTTCGTGACCGCCTGGGGCGAGTACCTGCTCGCTGCGACGCTGACGAACGATCTGATTGTGCGGACGATGCCGGTGGTGCTCGTGCTCGTCGCCGGCGGCCGCGGCATGTGGGCTTGGCCGCGGATCGCCGCCGTCTACATCATCGTGGTCGTGCCCGGGATCATCGCGTTCGCGATCGCTCAGAAGCTGTTCTTCAAGGGCCTGGTCGACGGAGCGCTCAAGGCCTAGGCCGGGACTCGACGAAGGGCACGCGGTGGATCTGCAGCTGCAGGGCAAGGTGGCGGTCGTCACGGGGGGCAACGCCGGCATCGGCCTGGCGGTCGCCCGGGGACTCGCGGGCGAGGGCGCTCATGTCGTCCTGTGCGGCCGCGACGAGGCGCGGTCGGCGGCCGAAGCGGAGCGAATCCGCGCTGACTTCGATGTTGAGGCGCTGCCGGTCAAGTGCGATGTGACCGAGCCAGGCGACCTCGAGGCGGCGGCCAAGGCGGTGGAGGAGAGCTTCGGCGGCGCGGACATCCTGTTCAACAACGCCGGCGAGGGCACCAGCGAGACCATCATGGACGCCGGCGACTCCAGGTGGCAGTACTACTGGGACCTGCACCTGATGGCGGCGGTGCGCATGTCGCGCGCGCTTATTCCGGGAATGCGCGCCCGCGGCGGCGGCGCGATTGTGAACAACGCCTCGATCTGCGCTCGCCAGCCGCTGCATCACGAGCCGATCTACAACGTCACCAAAGCGGCGCTGGTGATGCTGACCAAGTGCCTGGCGCACGAGGTGATCGGCGACGGCATCCGGGTCAACTGCATCAACCCGGGCTTGATCCAGACCGCGGGATGGGTGGACTGGGCCAAAGCCGCCGAGGCCGACGGCGGCCCGCCGTGGCAGTCTCAGCTCGACGCGATCGCCGTGCGCGACACCCCGATCGGCCGCTTCGCCTCGCCGGAGGAGCTGGCCCACTTCATCGTGTTCCTATGCTCGCCGCGCGCCAGCTACTCGGTGGGCTCGGCGTACTACGTCGACGGCGGCTGGCTGAACGTCACGACGTGAGGGCGGGGGCCGTGTGGGGCAGCCCTCGCGGCAGCCCTCCCGCCAGACGCCTCGCGCCAGTGGTTGTCTCGCCGCTTCGACGGTTCCGGCGAGATCACGCCGTTATCGTCGACCCGCGTGCCGATCGGCCTGGCCTAATGCGGTCCGCGGTCAGCGGCCAGGGGCGCCGGCTGGGTGTCGTGCTCGCCCGAGGAGGGCGGTGCGGGCAGCGGCAGCCGGACGATCACGGTGGTGCCGGCGCCCAGCACGCTGTCCATCGTGACGCTCCCGCCGAGCGCTCCTACGAGCGCCTGCACGATGTACAGCCCGAGGCCGGCGCCGGAGGTGGTCATGAGCAGCGGGTCCTCGACTCGCTCGAAGCGCTCGAAGACTCGAGTGAGATCCTCGGCGGGAATCCCACGGCCCTGGTCGGCCACGCGCAGCTCCGCCCAATCCCCGTCCTGTGTGAGCGTCACCTGGACACGCGATCCGGGCATCGAGAATTTGCAGGCGTTGTCGACGAGGTTGTCGACGATCTGGCGGACACGCAGCGCGTCGGTGACCGCCGGAAGTGTGGGGGGGCAGTCCAGGGAGATCTGATGAGTCGGCCGGGTCATCGCCAGCTGCTCGACGTCGTCGGCGAGCACCTGAGCCAGATCGGTGGCGGCCGCCAGCACGCTCGGGCGAGCGCCGGCGCCTTCGGACAGCTGCCCCACCAGCAGAAGGTCCTCGACGAGGCGAGCCAGATGGTCGGCGCGGTGCTCGATCTGAGCGAGCAGCTGGTCGCGCTGAGCGGGCTCCATCCGCTCGTAGCGGCGGCGGAGCAGCTGGGCGCTGGCCTTGATCGGCGTGAGCGGCGTCCGCAGCTCGTGCGAGACCACCGAGAGCATGTCGTCCTTCATGCGGGCAACCCGACGCTCGGCGCTGACGTCGTGCACCGCCAGAACGCGCAGCTCGCCGTGCGCCTGATCTCGGATGGCGGCGATCGAGACGCGCCAGACCCGGTCGTTGTGCGGACGGACGACATCGTGAATTCCATCGGTCGCCCACGGGCCGTCGCCCAGCACGTCAGTCACGGCTCTGGAGAGCGCCTGCGCGTCGTCCCAGCCCGCCAGCGCGGCCATGGCAGGGTTCCACAGCCGGATGACGCTGTCCGCGTCCAGCACGAGAATTCCGTCTCCTGTGCCGTCGATCACCGCGCGCAGGATCGCCCGCTCCTGGCGAAGCTCCGCCGCGGCCGCGGCGCGCTCGAAGCTGATGCGCCCGGAGCGGGCGAGACGCTCGAGCCACCGCTCGGCCTCATCCCCGGCCACCTCGAGATCGCCCTCCCAGGCGACCAGGACACCGCCTCCCAGGCCGATTGCGGCGCATGGGCCCTGAACATCTGGGCCGAGCGCAGGCCCGCGCGCGACCAGGGTGACGGTGAGGTCAGCGTCTACCGGGCACGGCATGCTGCCCGAAGGCACCGGCGTCACCCAGCGTCCTTCGCGCCATACGGCTGCGTTGCAGCCCAAGATCGCACCGACGCCCGACGCAAGATGCTCGGCCACTTCCTCGGGCGAGTCCGCCGCGCTCAGGCGCTGCTCGACGTCCACGAGGGCGCGAGAGCGCTCGGCCTCCATCTGCGCGATGATCCGCTGGCGGCTCGAGTAGTGCAGCAGGAGCAGCGGGGCCGCCAGCGCCGCCAGCGCCCACTGGTGCGATGCGAGCAGGAGCACCGACAGCAGACCGATGCAGACGTTGCCGGCGGCCAGCAGCGCGCTGGTGGGCAGCATCCGTCCGAACGTGCTCTCCAGCCTCGGCCCGCCGCTGGCAGCGATGATCGCGGCGACGGCGAAGGTGTTGAGCCCCATGGACACCGCGATCGCCAGCGCGACCGCGCCGGCGGTCGAGATCTCGACGGGGCCAGGACGGGCTGCGAGCCCTTGGAGGATGATCGCCGCCGCTGCGGCCCCCAGGGTGTAATGCGCGATGTTGTAGACGGCCTTCATCCGAGGACCGCGATCGAGGAGCTCGGTGACCAGGATGCCGACGAAGGTGGCGAGAACCACGTGCGGCGCAGGGGCGAGCAGCAGCGTGGCGGTCAGGCCGGCGTCGCCAAGCGTGAAGGTGGCCATCCCGCCGCGCCGGTACGGCAAGTTGATGCGAAACGCCTCGCCCCCGGCGATGAGGGCCGCGAACACCGGAACCGTCCACCAGGCCGCAGTGGACGACACCGGGAACAGCGCGACGACTACAGCGGCGAGGGTGACGGCCGCGGCCGTCACCCCGATGATGAGCCTTCGAGCCGGAGCAGGCAGCGCGTTGAGGCGTTCGGGCGCCTCCGCGATGTCTACCCGCTCAAGATCATCGTCCATCTGACGCCGCCCCAGTTCACGTCGGCGTACACCTCATCAGAGATGTCTGCTGCCCAGAACGTGCCGCGCCACCTTACGCCACCCCACTCGACGCCGTCCCAGTCGGCGGCGCCCCAGCCCTCGCCGGTCCAGCGCACTCCGCGCCAGCGGACGCCGTCCCAGCTGATCTCGCGCCAGCGGACTCCGCGCCAGCGGACGCCGGCCCAGTCGACATCGCGCCAGCGGACTCCGCGCCAGCGGACGCCGTCCCATTCAACGTTGCGCCAGCGGACGCCGTCCCATTCGATGTGGCGCCACCGGACGCCGTCCCAGATCACGCCGCGCCAGCGGACTCCGCGCCAGCGGACGCCGTCCCACTCCTCGCCGAGCCACTCCTGCCCGCGCCACCGCACGCCGCGCCAGCGGACGCCGTTGGGATCGATCTGATCGTCGTTGCCGTTGCCGACGCCCTTGCCGTTGCCCTTGCCCTTGCCCTTGCCGTTGCCGTTGCCGTTGCCCGGGTTCCCGGGCGGGTTCGGCTGCGGCACGGCGTTGGCGGCAGCCAAGGCGCCCACGGCGTCTAGCTCGCCGCCGCCGGCCCTCAGCGCTGCCTCGAGGCCAGCGCCGTCCAGATCCGGTCGGGCCGAGAAGGCCAGAGCCGCGACACCGGCGGCCAATGCGGTCGGCATCGAGGTGCCGCTGCCCCGGAACAGGTTCTCGCCAGGCTGGATCGCGTCGGGGAATTCCCGGGCGATATGGGAATCAGGCGCCATGTGGCCCACGATCGCCACGCCGGACGCGACGATGTCGGGCTGGGCGGCGCCCGCGCGGTCCGGCCCGCTGGCGCTGAAGTCGGCGAGCTTGTCATCGGAGCGGTCCGCCGTAGCTTGGTCGTCCACCGCGCCGACAGAGAACGTCTTGGTCGCCGTCGAGGGCGCTGTGACTTTACCCAGGCCCTCGTTGCCGGATGCGGTGACGACCAGCATGCCAGTGCTGGCCAGGCGGTCGGACGCGGCGTCCAGCATGGTGCCGGCGATGCTGTCGGAGTCAACGCCCAGCGCCATCATCGCGATGGGGATCCCTGCGCCGCGGCCCGGTCCGTGGAGCCAGTCGAGCGCGTACAGCACACGTCCCAGGGTCGTGGAGCCGTCAGGCCCGGCGACCTTGAGGGACAGCACGCCGGCGCCGGGAGCGACCCCGGGAGCCACGTCGCCGCGAGCGGCGATCAGCGAGGCCATGAACGTGCCGTGGCCGTAGCCGTCACCGCCGCCGGTGCCGCTGAAGTCAATCTCGCCGGCCACTGCGCCCTGAAGGGACGGGATGGGGGCGATTCCGGTGTCGATGAGCGCGACGACCGCGCGCTCGCCTGTGGTCTGACTCCAGACGTCCGGGGCGCGGGTGGAGGCGACGCCGCTGTCCAGCCCTGCGGACAGTCCGGCCTCGTCGACGCCGATCGACTGCCACGTCAGCGGCTCGTCCGCGGAGACCGCGCCCATAGGCAGCGTGGGTGAGGTGATCAACACCATGTCGACGACGTCGAATGCGTGCAGCACCTGGGCGCCGGTGGGCAGACTCGTCCCCTTGGGGACGAGATAGCGCCCCAGCTCCGCCTGGGCCGGGACGGCGAGGGTGGCCAGCAGCGCGAGGACCAGCGCGATCGCGGCAGCTAGCCGGGGGCGGAGCGGGTACGTGCGGACGGTCCCCATGGCTCTCCCAGATATTAGGTTCGTTGAACAAAGGTCGTCACAGTGAGTCATCGGGAATGATCAGCAATCCCTGCAGTGCCATTCGCCAAACCCTCCGAAGTAACTAGTCCTCTTCACGCTCAGTGAGGGGGGGCGGGCTCCCCCGTGCGCGGGAGGAGCGCACCGCAGGACGGAGATCGGCGCCGACGGCGTGTCGCTTGACCAAGATGAAAAGGGCGTTTCGGACTCAAGTCGCGGCGTGGGCGGCCGTGCGCGTGCAGTCGGCCTCACAGCGCCGAGCCAGTCCACGGGAACCCGCATGCGGCCTCGCGTCGCGCTTTGGGGCCTCATCGGCCCGCGCGCGATCCAGGCAGGGCGTAGCTTTGAAGCCGAACTGCCCCGCGGAGTCGGCGATTGCAGCGCCCCGGCACGGCGAAATGGGTGGTCCAGGAGAGGATTTGCCTGTGAGGAGTCGATCGAGCCAGCTGAGCCGGCGCGCAGCGCGCCTGCGAACGCCCCGCGATGGCTGCGCGCATCGATCGCGCTCGAGCCGGGTTGGAGCGCCATTCGGGGCCTGCGAGTGAGTCCCGCTCGACGCGGGTCCTACCGCAACCCGGCGAATTGGCTGACGCTGCTGCGGGTCGCCCTTGTGCCGCTGATCGCGGCGCTGCTGCTGGCCGAAGGAGGGCCGGCGCGATGGTGGGCTCTGGCGGTGTTCGGGTTCGCCGCACTGACGGATTCGTTCGACGGCTGGGTGGCGCGCCGGCGCCTGGGGACCACGCGCTGGGGACAGCTCGCGGACCCGGCGGCGGACAAAGTGCTGATCGTGGGGACGCTGGCGATCCTGGCGTGGCTGGGAGAGGTCGCGTGGTGGGCGCTTGCGGTCATCGTCGTGCGCGAGGTGGCGGTGACCGTCCAGCGCAGCCGCCTGGCCAAGCGCGGGACCGTGATGCCGGCCAGCATCTTCGGCAAGGCCAAGACGGTGTCGCAGATCGTGGCCGTGATCCTCATCCTCGCTCCGCCCGTCCCAGAGCCCTTCGCAATGGCTGCGCTGTGGATCGCGGTCGCGCTGACGATCCTCAGCGGCCTGGAGTACGCGCGCCGAGGCGGAAGGCTTGAGCGTGTCGGATAGCCCGGACCGCGGCGGGCGGCTCAGCGCCGAGCTGATCGCGGTCGGCACCGAGCTTCTGCTCGGCGACAGCGTCGACACGAATTCTGGGTGGATCTCAGGCCGCCTGGCTGAGATCGGCGTGGATGTGTTCCGTCACATGACGGTCGGCGACAACGTCCAGCGACTCGCCAGCGCCGTGCGCGAGGCTGCGGCCCGAGCGGACGCGGTCATCGTGACCGGCGGCCTGGGGCCTACCCAGGACGATCTCACGCGCGACGCCGTGGCGCTGGTCGCCGGCGTCGCGCTCGAGCGCCGTCCTGAGCTGGTCGCCTACGTCACTGAATACTTCGCTGCGCGCGGCCGTGAGATGCCCGAGCGCAATCTGGTCCAAGCCGACATGCCAGCCGGCGCCCGTGTGCTGTCTCCGGTGGGCACGGCAGCGGGCTTCGCCGTCGCGGTCCAGGCCGCCACGGTGTACTGCGTGCCGGGCGTCCCCGCCGAGATGCGCGCGATGATCGCCGGCGACGTGATCCCTGAGCTGTCGCGACGACGCGGGGCCGGCTCCACGGTCAGCCGTGTGATCCGCACCGCCGGCATGTCGGAGTCCGGCGTCGCGGAGCTGTGCTCGCCGATCGTTCGACGGCTCGACGAGACGCAGGGGGCAACCATCGCGTTTCTCGCCAGCCGCGGCGAGACGCGTGTGCGCGTCACGGTCAGTGCAGCCAGCCGGGATCAGGCGCTCGCGCTCACCGACCCGGTCGTCGACGAGATCGTCGATCTGCTCGGCGCGGGCGTGACGGGCATCGATGACGAAGGCGTCGAGCACGCGGTCGCCCGCCAGCTGATGGCGGCGAAGCAGACTCTGGCGGTTGCGGAGTCCATCACTGGAGGCTGCGTCGGCGGGCGCCTGGTGTCAGTGCCGGGCGCCAGCGACTGGTTTCGGGGGGGAGTGATCGTCTACGCCACCGATCTCAAGGCGACGCTCGCCGGGGTGGATCAGGCGGTGCTCGACGCCCATGGTCCCGTCAGCGAGGAGGCGGCTGCCGCGCTGGCCGTCGGTGTGCGCCAGCGGCTGCGGGCTGACGTCGGCCTCGGCGTGGTCGGGGTCGCGGGGCCGACGACGCAGAACGGCAAGCCGGTCGGCACGGTGTGCCTCGCCGTCGGGCTGGAGGATGCGCCGTCCGCGACCCAGACTCTGCAGCTTCCCTCGTGGGGCCGCACCGAGCTTCAGGAGTTCGCGGGCAGCTTCGCGCTGGACTTCCTGCGCCGCCAGCTGGCCGAGCGAGCCTGAGGGGCCGTCGTGAGCGACAGCGCGCAGGGCGGCGTCTCGCCGGCCTCCGCCGAGGCGTCCAGGGTCCGCCTGTTCGTGGCCGTCGACGTCCCCGAGCCAGTCGGGCGGGCCGTGGAGGCCGCAGCGGCGCGGCTTCGCCCCCGCCCGCGGCATCTGCGCTGGCCCCGGCCAGCCTCCTGGCACATCACCGTGGCCTTCCTCGGCTGGACTGATGCGGCCGTGGTCGGGGCAGTGGGGGAGGCGCTGGCTCGCACGGCTGCCCGGGCGCGCGCCTTCTCAGTGGGACTGACCGGTCGCGCTGGGACGTTCGGCGGGACGCGCGCACGCGTGCTGTGGGCGGAGCTGGCGCCTTCGCCGGCGCTGGCCGACCTGGCGGGGAAGGTCCAGGCGGAGATGGCCGACCTGGGCTTCGAGTTCGACCAGCGGGCCTTTCGCGGTCACCTCACGCTCGCGCGAGCCGGCCGCGGCCAGAGGATCCCGCAGGGCCTGGCTGAGGCGTACGAGGGTCCGGCCACCTCATGGGAGGTGCGCCGGCTGACGCTCATGCGGTCGCATCTGGCGCGCGCCGGCTCGCGCTACGAGGCACTCGCATCATGGGGATTGGAACCGCGCGCAGAGGATGCGTGACACACGAACGCATGTTCGATACTGTCTGCTCGTCCACAACCCGCTGCGGCTGATCCGCGGATGTGTCACACCCCCTGCCTATGGTGGGCCACGACATCAGCGACAGCCGGACGGCCGGAAGAAAAAGGAGACCTCGTGGAGCGTGAGAAGGCGCTGGAGATGGCCCTCGGGCAGATCGAGCGGCAGTTCGGCAAAGGCGCCATCATGCGCATGGACGAGGATTCGCGGGTCAAGATCGCGACGATCCCGACGGGCGCCATCAGCCTCGACATCGCTTTGGGCATCGGCGGCCTGCCGCGCGGCCGCGTGGTGGAGATCTACGGCCCGGAGTCTTCAGGCAAGACCACCGTGGCGCTGCACGCCATCGCGGAGGCGCAGAAGGCCGGGGGGATCGCGGCGTTCATCGACGCCGAGCACGCGCTGGACCCGACGTACGCCCAGGCGCTGGGCGTGGATGTCGACGCGCTGCTGGTGTCCCAGCCCGACACCGGCGAGCAGGCGCTGGAGATCACCGACATGCTGATCCGCTCCGGCGCGATCGACGTGGTCGTGATCGACTCGGTCGCCGCGCTGACCCCCCGCGCGGAGATCGAGGGCGAGATGGGGGACAGCCATGTCGGTCTCCAGGCGCGCCTCATGAGTCAGGCGCTGCGCAAGCTCTCCGGCAACCTCAACCGCTCCCGCACCTGCGCGATCTTCATCAACCAGATCCGCGAGAAGATCGGCGTGATGTTTGGATCACCTGAAACGCAGCCGGGCGGTCGGGCGCTGAAGTTCTACTCGTCCGTGCGTCTGGATGTGCGCCGCATCGAGTCGCTGAAAGACGGCACCGATGCGATCGGGAACCGGGTGCGCGTGAAGGTTGTGAAGAACAAGGTGGCGCCGCCATTCCGCCAGGCCGAGTTCGACATCATGTTCGGCCTGGGCATCTCGAAGGAGGGCTCGATCATCGACGTCGGGGTGGAGCAGGGCATCGTGAAGAAGGCAGGCGCCTGGTACACCTACGACGGTGAGCAGCTCGGTCAGGGCCGCGAGAACGCGCGACAGTTCCTCAAGGAGCACAGCGACGTCGCGGACGAGATCTACAAGAAGGTCACCGAGCAGCTCGGGCTCGTCCCGACCGATGTGACCGGCGATGACAGCGTCGAGCCGGACGACGACTGAGTGTGATGAGCGCGGTCGATTCGAGCGCATCCATAGCCGCTGGGGCTGATCAGGCATCTGGGCGGGGTCCGGGCTCATCTGGAACGGGCGACGGATCAGGCCATGGCGCGGCCGATCCAGTTCACAAGGCGCTGGCCTACATTCTGCGCAGCACGCAGAGCCGCCCGCAGTCGGAAGCGGAGATCGCGGCCAAGCTGCGCAGCCGTGAGATCCCCGACGACGTCGCTGCCGACGCGATCGCGCGAGCCAAGAAGATCCGGGCGATCGACGACGAGGCGTTCGCACGGGCCTGGGTCGAGGATCGCGGCCGCCAGCGTGGTTTTGGGGTCGCCCGGCTGCGGCAGGAGCTGCGGCGGCGCCAGCTGAGCGAGGGCCTCATCGCCGACGCGCTGCAGCAGCTGGATGGTCGCGACGACTTCACAGTCGCCGTGCAGCTGGCCCGCACCCGCTTCCGCCAGCTTCCTGCGTCACTGGAGCCGGACGCGGCCGCGCGTCGGCTCGCCGCGTTCCTGGCGCGGCGCGGGTATCCGCCGGCGCTGTCACAGCGCGCGGCAATGACGGTCAGCGGCCTGGACCGCCGCTGGGACTAACGGGTTGCCGGGCTCGATGGGCGCCGGGCAAGGCGGTCACGCGCCGAGCCCTCGCGGCCGGGAACGGTTTGTGGATCGGTCCGGCGCCGGTCGCGCCCCGTCTGCCGGGAACGGCTCGCGGATCGGGCGTGCGCCGGTCGTGCCCCGCCGGTCGCGCCGTCGCGTGCGTCGGTCGTGCCCCGCCGGTCGCGCCGTCGCGTGCGTCGGTCGTGCCCCGCCGGTCGCG
>DATKBU010000319.1:0-2656 GCA_035513815.1 Egibacteraceae bacterium | reverse complement strand
TGCGTCGACGCCGTTGCGGTCCAGACAGACGTCTCCGACGCCGACGACGTGCGAGGCCTGTACGACGCGGCGGCCGCGGCGTTCGGCGGGATCGACGTGCTCTACAACAACGCGGGCATCATGCCGGCCGACGATGCCTCGATTCTGGACACCGAAGTGGACGCCTGGCAGCGCGTCCAGGACGTCAACACCAAGGGCGTGTTCCTGTGCTGCAAGTACGGGATTCCGCACCTGCTCGAGCGCGGCGGCGGGTCGGTCATCAACGTCGCCTCGTTCGTCGCGCTGATGGGCGCGGCCACATCCCAGATCTCCTACACCGCATCCAAGGGCGCGGTGCTGTCACTGTCGCGCGAGCTGGCTGTGGAGTTCGCCCGCCGCGGCATCCGCGTCAACGCGCTGTGTCCGGGACCGGTCGAGACGCCGCTGCTGCTGCGGCTGTTCGAGGGCGATCCCGCCGCGATGGAGCGCCGCCGCGTGCATCTGCCGATGGGGCGCTTCGCCAAGCCGCGCGAGATTGCCAGCGCCGCGCTTTTCCTGGCCAGCGACGACTCCTCCTACGTCAACGGCTCGACGTTCTTAGTCGACGGAGGGCTCAGCGCCGCCTACGTCACTGCCGAGTAGCTGCGGGCCGGTTTCGGTCGGTCAACGCGCCTGGCGGGGGGGCGGCCGATGCCGCGCGCCGCCATGCTTCGTGCGCTGGCGACAGGATGCCGCCTCAGGCGCACGAAGTAGCCGGTATCGCGTTCAGGCACCCGGCGGCGGGGCGGCCGGGGCCGCTGACCGCCTGGTCTGGCGGGCTGAGATGGCCGGGGCCGCGGCCACGAACAGCCCAAGAGCGGCCAGCAGCAGCAGTCCGCTGCGCAGGCCCGCGGCGCCTGCCATCCATCCGATCACCGCTGGGCCGGCGACGAAACCGAGGTAGCCGATCGTCGACATGCCCCCGATGACCTGCCCCGGCCGCGGCCGGCCTGCCGTCGCGTACGCCAGCAGCAGCGGCCAGCACATTGAGATCCCGCCCGCGGCGAGCACCAGACCCGCGCCGGACAGCAGCGCGGTCGGTGCCAGCCCGAGCAGGAGGATTCCCGCCACGGCCACGCCCGCGCCGAGCGTGATGCCCCGTCCGGCCCCCCATCGACCGATCCTCGGTCCGAGAAAGACTCGCGCCAGCGTCGCCACGCTGTACGCGGCGACCGCGCTGCCCGCCCCCACGAAGATCCCCGACTCCAGGTAGCTGCGCAGGAACAGCACGCCCCACAGCTCGATGCCGCCCTCGACGACCGCTCCGACCGCGAACGCGAAGGCGATGAGCAGCAGCCCGTCGCGCCGGAGCAGCCCCAGGGCCCCCATGAGAGGCACTCGCTCGCCCACTTCGCTGGCGTGCAAGGTGGAGCGGGCGCACCACACAGCCAGCCCCACGGCTACCAGCCCGACGCCGACCCAGGCCCAGCGCCAGGAAACGAAACTGGCGAGCAGCCCGCCGGTCAGAGCCGCGCCGACGGCGGCGCCGATGTTGAACCGGGCGTGGAAGCGCACCAGAGCCCCCGGCGAGCCGGCCAGCCCGGCGGCGGCGGCGACGTTCATCGCCACGTCGACCATGCCGCCGACGGCGACGGTTCCGGTGAGCGCGGCCGCGAATGCCCAGGGCTGATGGAGCGCCGCGGCGGCGACCAGGAGCAGGCCCCAGATCCCCAAGCACCAGCCGAGCACCTTGCTGGTTCCGTAGCGCTCGACCAGCGCGCCGCCGACCGCGTTGGCGACGGCCGCGCTTCCAAGGGCGACGGACAGCAGAGCGCCGAACTGACCGTGCGTCACGCCCAGCGCCTCTTCGATGTCGGCGGCCGCCACCGCCCAGCCGCCCCAGAACACACCGAAGAGCGCGAACGCCGCCGACACGGGGCGCAGCGTCGCGACAGCCGGCGCGGGAGGAGGGCTTTGAAGCTCGACAGGCACCGGCACATGGTGCCAGGTCGCGGACCAGAGGCGAAAGCGGAGCCGGAGAGATTCGAACTCTCGAAATACTTCTGGGGCCGTCGTCTGCCGTCGCGAAACGGGCGCTAGCGGGGCGAAGCGTCGGGGGGCGTCGGCTCGCGTCGATCCCCGTCTGGGTCACCGTCTGGGTCAGAGCGTCGATTCTGATGGGCGACTTCTTCGACGAGCCCCAACCCGCAGCGAGGCTCAAGCACGCGATCGTCGCTGCGATCACTGCTATCGGCCGGCCCTGCCACCGGTCGCCTCCCACCGGCCGTCGGCCCGCCGGCGGCTGTTCCCCTCGCCCGCCGCTCTGCGCACCATCAGCCGCCCACCGAAGCGATCGCCACCTCGATCATCCTTCTGTGCCTCCTGGTCCGTGCCCGCCGACTGAGATCCTGCCGGGAAGCGCCGCGCCCCTCGACCTTCGGGTCGGGGGGCGCTTTCTCTATTCCAGGGTGAACCTGTACCGGGAGCGGAATTCGACGCGCCCTGACGTCCCCCCCGAGGACGTCAGGGCAGCCGGACACCCCCGCGCGTGCTCGCGGGCGGCGATCGCGACGTCGGCCGCCAGCGCGTCGTGCGCCCACTCGAGCAGCTCCCCGCACGCACAGCGGGCCCGAAGGCCCGCCCCCGCCGTCAGCTGCAGATCCCAGCCGCGCTCAGGCGGCAAGGCGCTCGTGCTCCA
>DATKBU010000318.1:0-7626 GCA_035513815.1 Egibacteraceae bacterium | reverse complement strand
TTGACCACGAGCGCAGGGTGGTCCTTGGAGAAGGCGCGCAGCACCTTGGCCACCGCGACAGGGTCACCGGCGCAGAAGGTGATCGCCGTCGGCCCGGTGAGCAGCTGGTCGGGGACCTCGAAGCCGGCCTCAAGGGCGGCGAGCCGCGTGAGCGTGTTCTTCACGACCTTGTACTCGGCGTCGGTCTCGCGCAGCTTGGCGCGCAGCTGGGCCAGCTCGGTGACGGTCAGCCCGCGGTATTCAGTGAGCACCGCGGCGTTCGCGCCCTCGAGGCGCTCCCGCACGTCGGTCACGGCGGCGACCTTGTCTGGGCGTGGCATCGGCTCTCCTGTCGAACTCGGGCGTTGCGGCGCATGAAAAAAGCGCCTCCGCAGACCGAAGGCGCACAAGCCGGCGGGTCACCCGCTGCTGGCTCGCCTGCGCTGGCCCGCCGGTCTCCCGGCGACTTCGCCGCGCTCAAGGCGCGGACCAGACGGTCTAGGGCAGAGGCCAAGGTAGGCGCATCCGGGGACTTCGTCAAACGCCGGCCGGGGGTCGGCGGCGCGGGTCAGTCGGAGCACCGCCTGCCGCGCGGACCCCTGCGTTCGGCCCCGACCCGCATCGCGGACAGCGGACATCAGGACACAGAGAATCCGCCATCGACGAAGATCGTCTGCCCGGTCAGGTATTCGCAAGCCGGCCCGGCGAGGAACACGGCGACGCCGCCGAAGTCGCGCGGGTGGCCGTTGCGCCCGATCATCGTCCGCGCTGCGAGCGCGTCGGCGCGTCCTGGCTCATCGAAGACAGACTCGGTCATCGCCGTGCGCACGAACCCAGGCGCCACCGCGTTGCTGCACACCCCGCGCGGCGACCATGCCTCGGCCTGGGAGCGGGTCAGCGCCGCGATCCCCGCCTTCGACACGCCATAGGCCCCGCTGTTGCCGAAGGCGCGGATCGCCTGCTGGGACGCGACGTTGATGATCCGGCCCCAGCCGCGCTCGGCCATGCCCGGCCCGAAGCGCTGGCCCAGCTGGAACGGAGCGTCGAGGTTGACCGCCATCGTGCGATCCCACTCGTCCGGCGTGATGGCCTCCAGCGGCGGACGGATGTTCACGGCCGCGGCATTCACCAGGATGTCGGGCTCCCCGAACAAAGCAGCCGCCTGGTCGCCGGCGCGCTCGACGGCTGCGCGGTCGCCGAGATCCGCAGCGACGAACCCCGCGCGGGCGCCCGCCGCGAGGAAGCGCTCCACAGCTGCGCTCAGCTCAGCCTCCCGACGCGCCACCAGGACCACGTCGGCGCCGGCCGCGCTCAGTGCCTCAGCCATCGCCAGCCCGATGCCGGAGCTTCCACCTGTGACGACCGCGACGCGGCCCGCCAGTCCGAAGGCTTCATCGAGGAATCCGGTCATCGCCGGCCTATCGGCCCCCAAGTCGCCGCAGCACGCTGCGGGCGCGGACCAGCGGATGCGCCAGGACCTGCGCGCGAAACTCCTCCAAGGCGGCGGCGCGCTGCTCGGCGGCGTCGGCGCGGCCGGTTTGGTCGGCCAGCTGGGCCTCGGCGTGGGCCAGGCGCTGCTCGAGCTGGGCGAGGCGCGCGCGGTAGTCCTCGACGCTCACCGCCACGTCCTCGCTCAGTCCAGCTCGCACCGCATCGAGGACCGCCGTGTCAGCGGTCTGCGACTCGCCGGTGGGCAGCAGCGCGTCGACCACCTCGCGCGCCGAGGGTCCGCCTGCGCCGGGGACGCGAGCGAGGAACGCCTGGCGATAGGACGGTTCGCGCAGGTCATCGCGGTAGAACAGGTCGTTGTACCAGGCCTGGAAGCGCTCCACCGGGTCGTCGCGGCCGAGCGCCATCAAGTGGTAGAAGAGCACCATCATCGGCAGCCAGCGATCCAGGCGCCCGCTGGGGAATCGCACAACCTCGGCCCCAGCGGAGGCAAGCTGGCGGTGGATCTCGTCGGGATCCGGATGGCCGAACGCCAGATGCTCCTGGAGCACGCCGACCGTCTCGAACTCCTCGCCGAAGCGGTGGCGCACAAGCGCCAGCAGCGCCGAATCAGCCTCCGGCACGCCCTGGGTGTCGCATGGGCACACCACCAGCACCCACCCGCGAGCGACGCGCACCGCCTCGCGCAGGACGGACCCGCGCTGTTCCGCCTCGATGTGCTCGAGCGTGTCCAGCGAGACGACGACGTCGAACGAGTCGTCGGCAAACGGCAGCTGCGCGCCGTCGGCCAGCGTGAGCAGGGGCGCCGCGACATGCCACGCGCTGGGATGGTGCAGATCGACCGCGACGACGTCGTCGCCGGGGCAGAAGGCCGCGAGCGACCCGGGGCCCCCGCCGACGTCGAGCACCCGCGCGCGCGCCATCCCAGCGCGGGTCGCACCCACGGCGTCAGCGGCCAGGCGGTAGCGGGCGTAATGATCGAACGGAAGCCGGAGCAGACTCTCCGCGCTCATCGCCGGGGTCTCCCGACGCCAGACTAGGAAGCGCTCGCCAGCTCTTCGGGCTGCCACAGCTCCCGGGTGCGGGTCGTGTCGATCGGGACACTGGGCCCCTGGGACGTGGAGACGCTGATCGACCCCAGATAGCGGCCCTTGGCGGAGGCGGGGCGCGCGCGCATCAGCTCGTCGAGGACCGCGCTGTAGTTCTCGACTAGCTGCTGCACATCGAACGATGCCTTGCCGATCACCACGTGCACGTTGGCCTGGCGGTCTGACCGGTAGTCGATCTTGCCGGCTTTGATCTCGCTCACGGCCTTCGCGACGTCCATCGTCACCGTGCCCGTCTTAGGGTTCGGCATCAGGCCGCGCGGGCCCAGCACCTTTCCGAAGCGGCCGATCTTGCTCATCTGATCAGGCGTCGCCACGATCGCGTCGAAGTCCAGATCGCCCGCTTCGATCATCGCCGTGACCTTCTCCGAGCCGACGATGTCGGCGCCGGCCGATTCCGCCTCGGCCGCCTTCGGCCCCTCGGCGAACACCGCGACGCGCATCGACTTGCCGGTGCCGTGCGGCAGGGCGATAGAGCCGCGGACCATCTGATCCGCCTTGCGCGGATCGATGCCCAGGCGCAGCGCCAGATCGACGGTCGCGTCGAACGAGACCGTCACCGTTGCCTTCACGAGCTCCATCGCGGCGGTCGGGCTGTACAGCCGGCTGCGGTCGATCTTCTCCGCAGCTGCCAGGTAGCGCTTTCCCCTCTGCCCCATGTCTATAGCCTCCTGTGGTGCCGACGGGCGCGATGCGCCCTCCCACATCGATCCGACGACTACTTCTCGACGACCAGCCCCATGCTGCGGGCAGTGCCCTCGATGATCTTGACGGCGCCAGCCACATCAATGGCGTTCAGATCCTCCATCTTGCGCTCGGCGATCTCGCGCACCGCCGCCGAGGAGATCGTCCCGACCTTGTTGCGGTTCGGCTCGCCCGAGCCCTTCTCCAGCCTGGCCGCCTTCAGCAGCAGCTTGGCGGCCGGCGGCGTCTTGGTGACGAAGGTGAAGGAGCGGTCTTCGAAGACCGTGATCTCCACCGGCACGACATCGCCCTGCTGGGCCTGCGTGCGCTCGTTGTACGCCTTGCAGAATTCCATGATGTTCACACCGTGCTGGCCCAGCGCCGGCCCGACCGGCGGCGCAGGCGTCGCCTGCCCGGCGGGGATCTGGAGCTTGATCAGGGCCATGACCTTCTTGGCCATCGTCGTTGTCTCGCTTCCTTGGTAAGAGCTCTTAGAGCTTGGCCACCTGGTCGAATCCGAGCTCGACCGGCGTCTCTCGGCCGAAGATTGAGACCAGCACCTTGAGCTTGCTCTGGTCTGCGTTGATCTCGGAGATGGTTCCTGTGAAATCGGCGAAGGGGCCCGAGGTCACGCGGATGTTCTCGCCCTCCTCGAACTCCACGCTGGGGATCAGGGCCTCGCCCTCCTCGGGCTCGCGCAGGATCGCCTCGACCTCGGACAGCGACAGCGGCACCGGGCGCGCTCCGGGCGGGCCGACGAAGCCGGTGACCGCCGGCGTGTTGCGCACCACGTACCAGGAGTCGTCGTCGAGGTCCATTCGCACCAGCACATAGCCGGGGAAGACCTTGCGCTGCACCGTCTGCTTCTTGCCCGCCTTGATCTCGACCGCGTCCTCGGTCGGGATGATCACCTCGTAGATCCGGTCCTCCATGTTCATGGACTGGATCCGGTTCTCCAGGTTGGCCTTGACCTTCGCCTCGTAGCCGGCGTAGGTGTGGACGACGTAGAAGTCTCCCGGCAGGCGGGTGAGATCGAGCTTGCGGGAAGCTGGGGGCTGCTCGACCTCGACGTCGTCGTCGGCGATCGTCGCGTCGTCGGACTCGGCCTGCGCCTGGTCGTCGGCGATCGTCGCGTCGTCCGAGGAGGCCTGCGCCTCGTCGTCGGCGACGGCATCGTCGGCGCCGGCGGCCGCGAGCAGATCGGCGAAGTCGTCGGCGTCGTCCTCGGGGGCCGCCTCGACTGCGGCCTCGGGCTCGTCCGCGCCCTCGAGCGCGATCGCGACGTCCGCGGCTGGGACTGAGGCCGCGTCATCGAGATCGAGCGGCGCCGCGGCGGTCGGCGGGTCGGAGACGACGAGGGGGGCGTCCTCGTCGGCCGCCTCCAGTGATTCAGGGGCCTCGGTGGCCTCCGCCATGGTCTGGGCCACGAGCAGATCGACTTCCGAGCTCTCCTCGGTGTACTCGACTGGAGCGTCCGACTCCTGGACCTGACGGGAATCCTCGACGTTGTCCTCGTCCTCGCGCGGGGTCGCTTCAGCCGCGACGCCGGGATCGGTGTCCACAAGCTCTTCTTCCTCGTCGCCCAAGGGGGCCGTGTGATCGCTCATCCGAAGATCCAAAGCACGAACTGGCCGAACAGCTGGTCCAAGCCGAAGATGAACAGCGTGATGAGCGACACGGACACCAGCACCACCAGGCTGTAGGACGTCAGCTCTTTGCGGCTGGGCCACGCGACTCGCTTGAGCTCTCCGCGCACCTCGCGCATGAACTGGCGCGCACCTGTGCGCTCGCGCTTCTTCTTGCTCTGCATGGCGACAGCGTCGGCGCGGCGATCACGCTTGGAGTCGCGCTTCTGCTGCTTCTCGGTCTGTCGCTTGAACTCGCGGTTCACGCCGCTCCTCGGTATCGCTGACCGGCTCGGGCCGGTTGGTTGCTCCCGGCGCAGGCCGGGTGGTTGGCAGGGGCGGAGGGACTCGAACCCCCGACCTTCGGTTTTGGAGACCGACGCTCTGCCAGTTGAGCTACGCCCCTACTGCGTCGCGCTGTCTGCTCGCCCGTCGCCGTGAAACCAGCCTGGCTCAGGTGATGGCTTGGACAACAAAAACACTGCCCGCAGGCAGCGTCCGACTCAGTATAGGCGCGCCCGCGCAGTGCGGGCAACCGGTGCGGACCCGCAACAATGGCCAGCAGCCCGTGCGGCAGCGCGAGTAGCGCATTGCCGACAATCTGTGCGGCGGCGCTGCCCCGGCGCTGGTCAGGGAAGCTGGACGACCGCGCGCGACTTTCTGCGGTCGATGACCTTGGCGCCGTCCTCGAGCTCGGCCCACACCGCGAGGGTGGCAGTTCGCTCCGAATCGTCGAGGGCGACCACCTCACCACCGAAGCTGACCGCGGCGCCGACGGGGCAGGGAGCGCGGAAGGCGACGTCGAGCCTGCGGATGCGGTCCGAACCGCCGGCCCAATCGCTGAGTGCGCGCGACAGCAGCCCGTAGCTCAGCATCCCGTGGGCGATGACCCCCGCTGTCGGGCTGACGTCCTTCGCGAACTGCGAATCCCAGTGCAGCGGGTTGAAGTCGCCGCTGGCCCCGGCGTAGCGCAGGATCAGCGCCTGATCGATCGTGCGGCGGCGCTGCGGCACCGCGTCGCCGACGCGCACCGCGTCGAACTCAGGCATCGGCCTGATCCTCCCGCTGCAACACCGTCAGGGTCCCTCGACTGGTCACGACCGCAGCGCCGGTCACCGCCTCGACGCAGTCGATCTGCACGGTCAGCAGCTCCAGACGCTCCCGGACCGCGATGTCCGCGATCGAGGCAGTGCAGTCGAGGACATCCCCCCGCCGGACTGGGCGATGGAACTCGAACGACTGCGCCGTGTGGACCAGCGACGCGCGAAGGCCCAGCTCCGCGTCGGAGAACAGGATCTGGAGCCCGCGGGCGATCGTGAAGCAGGCAGCGAACCCCGCAGGTGCGACGTCGGGCGGGTCGGCGGCGAGGGCCCCCGCGAGATCGTCCCCATCGAGGGCGGTCGCGGTCATGTACTCGCGAAGCTTCTCCGCGCCGACCTCGTAGCGGTACGCCGGGTAGCGATGCCCCACCCGGTCGGTGTTCAGTCCGATGAGACCGCTCCTTGGTCGCCCGGGCGCGCCGCGCCCCGCTTGTCCCGGGCAGGATTCTAACTGTGAGCGGGCTCTGCGCTCCTCGGCGCCTCGGCGCGCTTGGGACCGAGCACCATCGTGGTGAAACGCCCCTCCATAGGGGACCGCGCCTCCACCTGCGCCACATCGGCGAGCTCCTCAGTAAGGCGGTCGAGCAGCTGCGTGCCCAGCTCCGGCCGACGCATCTCGCGGCGTCGGAACATGACCTGCACTCGGACTGAGTTGCCTGCTTCGAGGAATCTGCGGGCCTGTCGAACCTTCGTGACGAAGTCGTGGTCGTCGATCTTGGGCCGCAGTCGCAGCGCCTTCTGCCCCGTTCCGCGCTGCTGCTTTCGGGCTTCCCGGTCAGCCCGCTCCTGCTCGTACAGATGCTTGCCGTAGTCCATCACCTTCGCCACCGGCGGGTTCGCCTCGGGCGCGACTTCGACGAGGTCGAGGTCCAGCTGCTCGGCCGCCTCGATGGCGATCTTCAACGGCACGATGCCCACCTGCTTGCCTTCCGGCCCGATCAGCCGCACTTCCTTCGCTCTGATCTCCGCGTTGGTCGCAAGACGCTTGTCGCTCATAGTCCTCCTGGTCTTATCCGTGGCCGAGCGATCCAGCGGACCGCCTTTCTCCACCGACCCTACCCGCGCGGACATGCGACGACCCCGCCGGTGTCCGACGGGGTCGAAATGCTGTGCGAGGGATGCGCGAGCTACTTCGTCTCGCGGTGCGGCTGATGCCGACCGCAGCGCGGGCAGTACTTGCGCATCTCCAAGCGATCCCGCTGAGTGCTGCGGTTCTTGGTCGTGACGTAGTTCCGCTCCTTGCACTCCGTGCAAGCCAGCGTCACCTTCGGCCTCGTATCACTCTTCGGCATCAGCGCCTCAGTTCTCTCTCATCTCACACATCATCGTCAGCTCTTCAGCTCTTCACCCGCCGGTTCGCGCCCCGCGAGGGCCTTGAACCGTCCCGGCGGCGCCGGGCGCTCCATCCTCCGCCGATCGCGCTCGGCTGGCGCTCATCTGCTCGCAGGCGACCTCAGGGTGCCGAGCCGCGAAGCGGCGAGGCGGGTCCCCTGCACAGAGCCGGAGAGCAGATGAGCGCCAGCCGTACCACCATCTATTTGCGGATCTTGATGACGCGTCCCGCGCCGACGGTGCGCCCGCCCTCGCGGATCGCGAACCGCAGACCCTCCTCCATCGCGATCGGCGAGATCAGCTCCACCGTCATCTCCGTGTTATCGCCCGGCATCACCATCTCCGCGCCGC
>DATKBU010000317.1:0-3398 GCA_035513815.1 Egibacteraceae bacterium | reverse complement strand
GCTACCCGCTCATCTACACGGGCTCGCGCGACAACTTCTACCGCGTGCTGGCGATCGACGGCGCCGAGGCAGTCGAGCTGTGGCGGCTGGCAGCCGACGACGTCGCCCCCACGATGTGGAACAACGACTGGGACGGCGCGGGGCTGGTGCTGGACGACCACCTGTTCGTGGGCGGGGAGAACAGCCGCTTGCATGTCGTGAAGCTGAACCGGGCCTATGGATCCGACGGGCGGGTGACAGCTGATCCGGAGCTTGTCTGGGACGTTGCCGGTTGGGACGACGAGCTGCTAGCAGCCATCGGGGACCGCAACGTGTCGATCGAGAGCTCGGTGACGATCGTGGGCGACACGATGTACGCCGCGAACTCCGGCGGACTCATCACCGGGTGGGACATCGGCCGCCTGCGCGACGGCGAGCAGCCCGAGCGCACTTTCCGCTTCTGGACCGGCGATGACACCGACGCCACCGTCGTGGCTGACTCCGAGGGGATGCTGTACGTCGCGTCCGAGTGGGAGCGACACACGCAGCGGGCGCGCGACGTCGGCCAGATCATGAAGCTCGACCCGTCCCGTGCCGGCGATCCGCTGGTGTGGTCAGTGCATGACCGCGACGCCGCCACCGCGGGCGTCTGGGGGACGCCTGCGCTGCATCGCGACGTGCTCTACGTGCCGACCAACGGGGGCGAGCTGCTCTCCATCGACCGCGTCACCGGCGAGATCCGCTGGCGTCTGGAGCTGACCGGTCCGACGTGGCAGTCGCCGGTCGTGGTCGACGACGTCCTGATCATGGGCGACTGCGGCGGGACCTTGCGCGCTTACGACGTGCGCGACACGTCCCAGCCGCCGGTCGAGCTGTGGGACCTCGCGATCGGCGGCTGCATCGAGTCGACCCCGGCGGTGTGGCGCGGGCGCATCTATGTGGGGACGCGCGCGGGATGGTTCGTCGCGCTCGGGGACTGATCTCGCCGACGTGAGGCAGGGCGTGCGAAGCTGCGCTGGCGGAGCGGATGCGCGAGATCCATGACGAGGGAGGTAGGAATGGCGGACCAGGGACAGGGCAGAGACGGTCAGAGCGCGCGCGGGTTCTCCGACCTGCGGGCGCTGTACATCAACTGCACGTTGAAGCGCTCGCCGGAGCACTCGCACACGCAGCTGCTCATCGACCGCTCTGCTGCGGTGCTGCGCGCCAGCGACGTGCGGGTGGACATGGTCAGGGCGGTCGACCGCGACATCCCCCCGGGGGTGTACCCGGACATGACCGAGCATGGCTGGCCCGCCGATGACTGGCCCGAGATCTTCGAGCAGGTGATGGCCGCCGACATCCTCGTCCTCGCGACGCCGATCTGGCTGGGCGAGAAGTCCTCGATCTGCACCAAGGTCATCGAGCGGCTGTACGGCAACTCGGGAATGCTCAACGAGCACGGTCAGTACGCCTACTACGGTCGCGTCGGCGGGTGCCTGGTGACGGGCAACGAGGACGGCATCAAGCACTGCGCGATGAACATCCTGTACTCGCTGCAGCACCTCGGCTATGTGATCCCGCCTCAGGCCGACGCCGGTTGGATCGGCGAGGCCGGGCCCGGTCCCTCGTACGGCGACGACGGCATCGGGCTGGACAATGACTTCACCAACCGCAACACCGCGTTCATGGCCTGGAACCTGATGCACCTCGCCCGGCTGCTCAAGGACGCGGGCGGGATGCCGGCGCAGGGCAACCAGCGCACCGAATGGGACGCCGGGAACCGCTTCGACTACCCGAACCCCGAGTACCGCTGACCTGATCGCGCATCGCCGCGGCGTCGGGCGCGCGTAGGGGCGAGCGCCCGCGACGCTCGGCTCGCCGACAGATCAGTCCGCGACGCGCGACGCCTTGGCCACCGCGGCCGCCACGGCCGGCACGACAGCCGGGTCCAGCGGCGAGGGCACCACGCGCTCCGCGGTGAGCTCGCCGACCGGCACCGCCTCGGCGATCGCCTCGGCGGCCGCCAGCTTCACGCGATCGCCCACGGTTCGCGCGCGGGCGTCGAGCAGCCCTCGGAACAGGCCGGGAAAGCACAGCAGGTTGTTGATCTGGTTGGGCTCGTTGCTGCGCCCGGTGGCCACGACGGCCGCGCGGCGCCGCGCGAGCGCCGGGTCGATCTCAGGCACTGGGTTGGCCATCGCGAACACGATCGCATCGCGTGCCATCAGCTCGAGGTGGGCTGCAGTGATGGTGTTCGGCGCGGACACGCCGATGAACACGTCAGCCCCGGCGAGCGCCTCCTCCACACCGCCTCGCACCGCCCGAGGATTCGACTGCTTGGCCAGGCGGCGCAGGATGGGGTCGCGGGCCGTCGCACGGCGCGGCGTCACGATTCCGTCACGGTCCACGCCGATCAGATCCCTCACCCCGGCGGCCATGAGCAGGTTCGAGATAGCCACACCGGCCGCGCCGATGCCCTGAACGACGACGCGCAGGCCGGCCAGCTCCTTGCCGACGATCTTCAGCGCGTTGTGCAGCGCGGCGAGCACGACCACCGCCGTGCCGTGCTGGTCGTCGTGGAACACCGGAATGTCCAAGCGCTGGCGCAGCTTGCCCTCGATCTCAAAGCAGCGCGGCGCCGAGATGTCCTCGAGGTTGATGCCGCCGAACCCCGCGCACAGGCTCGCGATGATGTCGACGAGGCGATCAGGATCTCGCTCGTCCAGGCACAGCGGGTACGCATCGATGCCTGCCAGCTCGGAGAACAGAAGAGCCTTGCCCTCCATTACCGGCATCGCCGCGGTCGGGCCGATGTCGCCCAGTCCCAGGACCGCTGACCCGTCGGAGATGACCGCGACGCTGTTGCGCTTGATCGTCAGGTCATACGCCAGCGCCTCGTGAGCGTGAATCGCAGCGCAGACCTCAGCCACGCCGGGGGTGTAGACCAGCGCGAGATCCTCCGAGGTCTGGACCGGTCGGGTGGCGCGCACCGCCAGCTTCCCGCCGAGGTGCACTGCCCGGACCGCAGGATCGATGGCGTCCAGAGCGTGCTCGGCGGCCTGCAGCCGGTCGCCGCGCGAAGTGGTCTCGCCGTGGGTCACAATGAGACCCTACGCCAGCGCGCCGCCGCCGACCGGTCGCGTTCGCCACGGCCGCGCCCGCGCGCGGCCTCGACAGCGGCTGACGGAACGGAGGGGCGCGAGTACATGATCGGTCAGCTGCCCGGCGCCCCGCTCACCGATGCGGCGTCGATCTTCGCGCTCCTCATGGCGATCATTCTCCTCGTCCCGATGATCGCCGAGCGGACGCGGGTGCCCGGCATCGTCGGCCTCGTGCTCGCCGGAACGCTGATCGGCCCCCACGGGCTCGGTCTCATCGAGCAAAGCGGCATGATGGCGACGCTCGGGACCGCCGGCCTGCTGTATCTGCTGTTCCTG
>DATKBU010000316.1:0-7520 GCA_035513815.1 Egibacteraceae bacterium | reverse complement strand
GCTGCCGGTGCGCGCGACGAGTTCGACATCGCGCAGCGCTGCGGCGCCGGCAGCGAGTGCGGTGGCTGCGTCCCCGCGATCAGCCGGCTCCTCGGCGAATGCGCCGGCTGCCCGGTGCGCGCCATGGAGCCGACCCTTGTTGACGCCGTTCGCCGGTAGACATCCCACGGGTCGTAGGTGTCAAGCAGCGATTGGGGATTCTTCGTCGCGGTGTCCCCAGGCTGTGGCCTGGTTGTAGGCGGTGCGGTGGCGCAGGCAGCCGTGGAGGATGCCGACCCAGCGGTTAGACAGGGCTCGCAGGGCTTGGTGGTGGGTGTCGCCTGCGGCGCGGCGCCGGTCGTAGAACGCTCGCGCCTCTGGCGAGGCGCTCAGGGAGCAGAACGCCCACCAGGTCAGCGCGTCGGACAGCCGGCGGTTGCGCACGAAGCGGGCGAGCACGACGCGGCTTTTGCCGGACTGCCTGGTGATCGGTGAGCTGCCGGCGTAGTTCTTGCGGGCTTTAGCATGCGCATAGCGGTTCGGGTCGTCCCCGAACTCGCCGAGCACCCGGGCGCCGAGGACGATGCCGAGTCCGGGCAGACTGCGCAGGATCTCGGCGTCCGGGTGCTGTTCAAAACGGTCGGCCAGCGCGGCCTCGAGCTCAGCGATCTGCGCCGTAAGCGCTGCGATGACGCCGACGAGCGCCTTGGCGGTGTCGCCGTAGGCGTCGGCGACCGCGGCCGGCGCGGCCAGCTGCCGGGCCCGCAGCGCGTCGCGGATCTCCGCGGCCCGCGTGTCGACGTTGCGACGGCGTCCAGCCCTGCGCAGCGCTGAGGCGAGCTGAGCGGTCGATAGGCGCCGTCCCAGCTCGGGAATGGGCGCCTTGGCCAGAACCGCCAGCGCGTCGGAGTGCGCCAGATCGGCGCCGAACGCCGCCAGCGCGCCCGGGTAGTACTCGCGCAGAGCGCTGCGCAGCTGGTTGACCTGCCGCTGGCGGGCCCAGATCAGGCTCTGGTGCGCCCGGGCGGTGATCTTGACCGCCTCGGCAAGGTCGCTGTCCCCGGCCACCGGGCGCAGATTGTGCCGGTCGGTGCGCACCATGTCCGCCAGCGTCTTGCTGTCCCGCCCGTCCGACTTCGCGCCCGACACGCCGTGGCGATCGCGGTAGCGGTCCACCGAACGGGGGTTGACCGCATACACCCGGTAGCCGGCGGCCACCAGCGAGCCCACCAGCAGGCCGCGGTCGGTCTCAATGCCCACCACCACCTCGCCGGGGTCCTCGGCGTGCTCGCCGATCAGCGCGTGCAGCCGCCCCACACCCTCCAGGCCCTCAGGCGCCCGGGCGTGGCCCAGCACCCGCCCGTCGGGGGCCATCACTGTCACATCATGGTCGTCTTCTGCCCAGTCCACTCCAACACAGATCACCGTCTCTCCAGTCGGGGAAGCCGCAGGTGCACGCCCGAGCCGCTGGAGGAGGCGCTGCGCACGGCCTAATGGATCAGTGCTCGCATGGCACGGCATCCCACAAGTCGCCGCTCCTCCTCACCGAACCAGCGGGGGCACGGTCTACCGTTAGGACTCCTCGCAGTCCAGGCTCTAACAGTGCTCACCCACCGGCCGGCTCGGACACCGATCCTCACCATCTGGCGGGGACCGGTGCAACCCCATTAGGCTCATGCGACCTGTTCACCCCCGACGAGGAGCACCCCCTGGCTGATTCCCAGCAACCGCCCGCGCGCCGCCGCTGGCGTCCTGGAACGGTTTGGATCCTGACGGGGGCGGCGGTGATCGCGGCGCTCGCCGCCGCGGCTGTCGGGCTTGGGATGACCGCCGAGCAAGACCCCAAGCCGGCGGCCACGTCCGATGCGACGCCGACGCCGGCGCCCTCCGCTCCGGCCACGACCGCGCCGCCGGCCACGCCGACGCCCACGCTCACACCGACGCCGACGGCCACGGCCCTGCCCGCCCTCGTCGGGTCCGTCCGCGTCTCCGATCCTGCCGGGGATGTCACCGATCCAGCCGGTCAGCCCCCTCCAGAACCGGAGCCGGCGGCTGACCTGCTGGCCGTGGGACTAGAGGGCGACGGCCAGGCGCTCGAGGTCCAGTTCGAGCTATCGGGCCCGCTGCCGCCGAGCGCACGGACGCTGCTGTGGTCCGTCGAGCTCTACGTCGGCGGGGAGCTGGCCTACACGGTCACCATCCAGCAGCTTGACTCGCAGCTGTTCACCGGCGTGTACGACTGGGAGTCAGGAGAGCAGACCACTCTCGGGGAGCCCGTGATCGCAGAAGGGGAGATCTCGGTGTCCGTCCCTGCAACGCTGCTGCCGCGAGTCGACGGGCCGCTCACCTGGTCGGCGCTGGGCCAGCAGGACGAATCCTATGAGGACTTCCTGCCCGACGACCCGACAGGGGACCGGGCCGCTTTCCCCTCCTGAGCCCTCGCCGCTTCGGGCGCCGGCCGGGAGCCGTCCCAGGCCGCCTAGGCCGAGCGCCGCTCCACATGCCGCTCCATGGCCTCGAACGCCTCGGCGATCTCCCGCGCGACGTCGCGCGCGTCGGCGGCGACCTCCAGATCGGAGGTCTGGGCAGCGAGCGCCAGCAAGTCCACCCGCAGGCACTCCAGACTGGCAAGGGTGCGGTCGTCGGTGATGCGCCCCGCACGGCAGCGCGCCGCCAGCAGGCAAGCCTCAAGCACAACCTCGCGTACACGCCACGCAACGGGGTCCATGCGGATCTCCTCCATCACCGGTGAAACCGCTTCTTGCTGCAAGGTGCCACACCGGTGCGACAGATCCGCGGAACCGGCGCCGGCGCGGCCGCGCAGAGGCAGGCGAATCGCATTTCCGGACGTGGGAGGGTATGTCCCCCAGGCGAGGAAACCGAGCGTCACAGTACGCCGTTAGAGCTCATCAAACCCGCAGGTCAGAGCAACATCTGCGAAGCGTTAGAGTTGAAAGAGTCTTGAACGGCCAACCGAATGGTACAAACTGGGGCGGTTTGCTACTCGCCGGGTGCTCGCCAAAACGCGCGGGGGTCCTTAGGGCTGTTCCCCACCCACTCGATCAGGCCGGCCTGCTGAAGGACGGTCAGCCGGCGGATCGTCGCGGGCCTGGACAGCGAGATCGCGTCCGCGATGTCGCCGGTGCTCAGCCCGCTCGACCCTTTGACAAGGTCGATGATCTCTCGCGACTGCGGAGGCAGGCGGGACTCGACAATCGGGTCGACGGAGACCGAGGACATGACCAGCTTCACGCTGGAAGGAGTCTCGCGGTAGACCGGCGTGGCCAGTCCCGCCAGGGTCATCTCCTCGAAGATCCGACGGATCCCCTCGCCGAGCTCCTGTCCGAAGTTGAGATCGGCGCACACGCGCGCGATCCGCGGGTTGCGCGCGAACCGGCTCACATGTCCGGGCTCGGCAGGCCGCGAGACGCCGGGGAAGCGTCCCGGGCTCTCGACCTCGATTCGGTCATCGAAGATCGCGATGCGGATGTGGTCCCCTGCCAAGCTGTATGAGCGGTGAACGACCGCATTGACCAGGCCCTCCAGCCACGCGTCCTCAGGGATCAGCCCTCGCTGCTCGAACTTGTTGCCCACCCCGAGCACCCGCCGCGTCGGCTGCAGCCGGCGAACCTGCTCGGCCGCCTCGGTCAGCACGTTCGGGATCGCGCCCTCACAGCGCACATCCTCGACCAGCTGCTGGCGCGAGCCCGAGCCGGGATCGGTGCCGCGGTAGCGCAGGATCCGCACGTAGGCCTCGGGGAACAGCGCCTGGGGCATCTGCCCGAACAGTAGGTAGCCGCCAGCGGTTACCGCGCTGTCGCGGGTCACCAGGCCCCGCATCTCCAGCAGGCGCCGCGTGTCGGATTGCCCCAGCAGCTCCGCGTAGGAGTGCACGAGATCTTCGTCCAGGTCCTCGACCCGCGCCGATTCCGCCAGCGTGCCGTCGAAGACCGCCTGCACCTTGTCGTACAGCAGCTCCTCTGGCTGACTCGATGTGAGCTTGCGGTTCTCGCTGCCGACTCGCAGAAATGTCTCACCGAGCTTGTTGGCGTGCACCATCTCGCTGGGCTCGACCTCGATGACGAGCAGGTGGTCCACGCGCCCGTCATCCGAGAGGCACTCGACCAGTTTCTGCGTCACCCGCACCGGGGGGACAGCGAGGTCGATCGGGGCCTCCATCAACTGATCGCGGTGGGCTCGGGCGTCATCGGTGCCCTCGACCACGCCCTCGCTCAGACCGACCACGATGGTGCCCCCGTCGGCGTTCGCGAAGCCGATCTGGATGTCTGCCAGATCGCTTGCGGACACCGAGATGCTCTCGCGATCGAACCACTGATCCTCAGGCACGCTCGCGAGGGCGCGGCCGCGCTCGCGGGGGGCTCGCGACAAGGCTCGGGCTGTCAGCGTGCTGGGCATACGGATCGCAGTCTAATCGTGTCTAGACATTTCCCTCATGATCTCGTGCGTTGAGCGTCAAGCGCCCACTGATGATCGGTCAGTTGCGGACCGATCTAAACCGACGAAGGTCGACCCCGAGCATCAGCCCTCGCGTTGGAGGCGGGCAGCCGGGAGGCCAGGTACTCGGCGATGTGCAGCACCTGCAGCGGCCGCCCGCTGGCATCGGCGCCGCCGCGCATGTGCAGCACGCACCCGGGATTGTCGGTGATCAGCGTGGCGGCACCCGTCTCGTCGGCGCACGACAGCTTGCGCTCGAGGATGCCGGCGGCGACCTCTGGAGCGCTGAGCGAGGTCGACCCGCCGAACCCGCAGCACACGCCGTTCTCCGGCAGCGGGCGCACGGGGACCCGGCACAGGTCTCGCACCAGGTCCTCCAGATGGGTCGTGTGGCCGAGGACATTGCCGGACTGGCAGAACCGGTGGACGGTGACCGGCGTCGCGTCGCCGTTGTCCAGAGCACCGCGCGGCAGCCGTGCCGGGCCGGACAGGTAGCTGACCAGGTCGTGGACCCGCCCGGCGAGATCACGGGCCCTGGCCGCCCACTGCGGCTCGTCGCGGAACAGCCGGGAGTACTCATGCGCCATCGCGACCACGCAGCTGGGCGCGGGCGTCACCACGTCGTCGGCGCCGGCAAGGGCTTCGAGCGTGGCTTTCGCCATGCGCCGCGCCGGACCCCAGTCCCCGGCGTCGTAGGCCGGCAGGCCGCAGCAGTGCTGACCGCGCGGCACCGTGACCTTCGCGCCCGCCGCGCGGAGCAGGCGGGCGGTGGCCACGGCGATATCCGGCGCGATCCGGTCGCTCAGGCACTGCAGGAACAGCGCGACCCGCCGACCTGCGACCTCCGTCTGCGCGAGCGGCGGACCCGCCGGCTGCCGCCCCGAGCGCAGATCGGGCCGTGAACGGGCAGGCGTGAACGGGATCGCGGGGGGTGTCCGCCATGACACGTGCCGCTTCGGCGCCAGCGGAACCCGGACGACGTCCCCGCGCGCGAACGGGCGCGTGGCCACCGCGGCCAGCCTCGTGCCGAGCGCGAACAGCCGCGGCGAGGCGTAGGCGCGCACCGCCAGCCGCTTGGGCAGCGACAGCCCGACCTGCTCGGCGACCTGGCGGCGAACTTCCAGGATCTGCGTGGGCAGGGGAATCTCGACGGGGCACACGGTGGCGCAGGCGCCGCAGGACACGCACAGCGACTGCGGGCCCGCCGCGGCCTCGATCCCGTGGTGGAACGGTGTGTTCACCAGCCCGATCGCGCCGGTGTAGATGTGCCCGAAGGCGTGCCCGCCGACGACCTGGTACGGCGGGCACACGTTGGCGCAGGCGCCGCAGCGGATGCAGGCCAGCGCAGAAGCGAAATCAGGGTCGGCGGCCATCGCGGTGCGCCCGTTGTCGATCAGGACGATGTGCTGCTCCGCACCGGGCCGCGGTCCGGTGATGAAGTTGGTGTAGGTGGTGATGCGCTGGCCGGTGGCCGAGCGGGCGAGCAGGCGCACCTGCGTCATCGCGTCGCGGAAGGTCGGCACGAGCTTCTCGGCCCCGGCGGTGACGACATGCAGCGGCGGGAGCGCGACCGACATCCGGTTGTTGCCCTCGTTGCACACGATCATCAGCGAGCCGGACTCGGCGATCAGCGCGTTGACGCCCGACAGGCCCATGCCGGCGCCGAGGAAGGCCTCGCGCAGCTCGGTGCGCACGCTGCGCGCCATCTGCTCGATGTCGCCGGGAGGGAAGGGCCGGCCGAGGACCCGCGTGAGCAGCTCGGCGACCTGCTCCTTGCGCTTGTGGATGGCCGGCATGACCAGGTGGCTGGGGTGCTCGTGGGCCAGCTGGAGCAGCCACTCGCCGAGGTCAGTCTCGATCGCCGCGATGCCCAGCGATTCCAGGTGCGGGTTCAGCCCGATCTCCTCGGACACCATGGACTTGCCCTTCACGACCAGCTCGATCCCGCGCTCGCGGCACAGCCCGGCGATGTAGGCGTTGGCCTCCTCGCTCGTGGCCGCCCGCACCACCCGGGCGCCGGCGGCCTCGGCGTTGGCGGTGAACTCATCGAGATAGTGGTCCCAGTCGTCTCGCACCCGGCGCTTGATCGCCGCAAGCTCAGCCCGCAGCTCGTAAAACGACCGGCCGTTCTGGGCCTCGAGCTCGGCGATCTGCGCGTCCCGGCCGGCGCGCCACGAGCGCTGGAAAGACAGCAGCCCGGTGGAGATGTTCGGATCCGCCAGCGCCTGGGCGTAGCGCTGCGAGAACGGCTTCACGCCTCGCCCCCGTCATCGAGCAGCGCCACGTGCACGACCGCCGGCCCTTGGATCCCGATGGTGAGCGAGCGCTCGATGTCCGCGGTGCGCGAGGGCCCGGTGATCAGCGCCGCGTAGCCCGCGCGCCCTGCGCGCTGCGAGAGCCAGTCCGCCGCGTCGTCCAGCGACGAGACCAGGCTCGCGGCCGGCGCCACCTGGATCAGCGTCGGCGTCAGCATGGACACCGCCCGGTCGGCGAGCTCGTCTTCGGACGACAGCACGGATCCCGTCTCGACGATCGCCAGGTCGCCGAGCACCATGCCGACCGCCGCCTCCGCCGCGCCTGCGACCGCGCTGTCAGACGACCCGACTTGGGCCTGCTCGCCGAGCGCGTCGATCAGCTCGGGCGCCGCAGCGGCCAGGCTCGGGGAGACGACCACGCTCCCGCCGGCCGCGAGTCCGCGGGCCAAGTCGGCTGCCCCGGCCCACCCAGCCACCAGATGGGCCTGGCCGTCCACCTCGGCCAGCCGTGCCGCGAACTCCTCGAAGGCCCTGTGCTGCAACCCACTCCCCGGTCTCCACTGCCGGCGGCGCCGACCGTGACAGGCTAGGGCGCCGAGCAAGGGCGCTCGCGTCCGTGTTGGCGTTGGAAGGGGCGGATAAACGCGCGCGGCCCGGCGCGCCGCGCCCTACCTGAGGGCCGTGCGCTACCCCAGCCCTGCCGCCCTCCCGCGCGCGGCCAGCTTCTCGGCCATCTTGCGCGACGCCTCGTCGATCATCTTGCCGTCCAGCGTCGCCGCGCCCAGGCCCGCGTCGATCGCCTCGGCGTAGGCGGCGAGCATCCGCTCCGCG
>DATKBU010000315.1:0-13141 GCA_035513815.1 Egibacteraceae bacterium | reverse complement strand
GGATCCGAGCAGCGCCACGATCGACCCATCCTCGACCTGCAGATCCGCGCTGCGCAGCACCGAGGCGCTGCCGAAGGCCTTGCTCAGGCCTTGAACGACCAGCGGCTTGGCCTGGCGCGCCTCCGGGAGGACACGCTCGGGCATCATCAGGTTAGGCATCCCTTACAAAGTACACGCCGGAGGGCTCGGCGGCGAATCGCGGTCAGTCACCAATAGCGATGCGCAGACAGCGCCGCGCGGGGCGCTCGCCGGCGCGGCCCAGAGACCATGCGACTGCTCACAGCGCGCTTCACCACCTCGATGGCTCGGCCGCGATGGCCCGCGAACGGGGCCAGCAGCTCGAGCATGGCCGCATCGTCCCAGTTGTCGCGCCCGGCGCCGCCGAGCACGTGCCCGATCAGGCCCGGCAGGCCCCAGTCGCCGATAGGAACGGCGTCGGGGTCGCCGAGTGCGAGCCTGGTCACCCCGCTGGTCCACACGCCGACTCCCGGCAGCGCGCGCAGGCGCTGATCGAGCAGCGCCCAGTCGGTCCCGGCCTCGCGAAGCCGGTGATCGGAGAACGCCGAGGACTGCAGGGCTCGGGCGCTGCGCAGCGACACCCCGCAGCGGCGCAGCGCCCACGACGGTGTGCGCAGCAGCTGCTCAGGCGTCGGCCAGCACCACAGACCGCCGGGCGCCGGCGTTCCGGCCAGGGCGGCGACCTGCGCCGTGGATCGGGCGGCCTCGATTCCCTGGACCAGCTGGCCGATGATCGCCCGGCCGAGCGCCTCGCCGAGCCGCGGAAGCCGCGACAGCCGGACCTCGCCGAGCCGCCGGCTCAGCTCGCGCAGCAGCGGGTGGCCGGAGACCGCGTCGGCGAAGCCGTCGAGATGATCGTCCAGTCCAACCCACGCGCCGGCTGCGGCGAGCGCCTGCTCCCGCGCCTCCGCGGGCACCGCGGCCGGGCCCCACACCTCCAGCGCCACACCGTCGGATTCCGGCCGCGCCTCGATGAGCAGGGGACCGGCCGACGACGGCTCGGCTCGCCGGACGACGCCGGTCCGAGGACCGATCGCGACGGCGCCGCGCCGAGGGCGGTCGAGCGTGACCGTGCGGGTGACGTCGACGACCGTGCGCCGGAGATCTGCCGCGAGCAGGGTCAACGAGCCCGGTGCGACGGCGGTGGCGAGTGGCGGCACGCGGGCAGCATGCCACGGCCATACGACAGCGGGCCGTCTGGGCTGCAGGCCGGTAGCGTGGAGATGTGCCGCGGCTGACCATTCTCGTTGTGCCGGCCGGCGTCGTGCTCGGGCACCTCGCCGCCTACGGCCTCGCGCACCCACACGCCGCGGCCCGCGACGAAGCGCTCGCAGGGCACGGCCATTTCACCCAGTTGGCGCTGGCCGCTGTGGTGCTCGGCCTCGTGGGCGCGGGGTGGGCGGCCGTCCGCGACCGGCGCGGCCGGCCCGTGGACCTCAACTGGCGCCGGCTGGCCGCGTGGCAGCTGATCGGCTTCGCCGGGCTCGAGGTCGGCGAGCGCGTCATCGGTGGCCTCGGCGCGGCCGCCGCCGCCGGCGAGCCGGCGCTGTGGATCGGCCTGGCGGCGCAACTGCCCTCGGCGGCGCTGGTCGCGATCGCCGTGCGTGCCTTCCCGATGCTCGCCGCCGCCGTGGCCGGGCCCATCGCGTCGCTGCTGCCATGGCGCCCGCCGGGGGTGCCGATCGCACCGATGTGCGCCGCGAGGGGTCGCACCGACCGCCGCGGGCGACCGGCGATCCCGCGGGCGCCCCCCACGCTGCTCTGCTCCGCCTGAGCGCTGCGCATCCGCGCGGCGCTGCGTACGGCTTGAGAGGAGAGCAGCTCAATGCTGGGTGCACCTGACCATCGGCGACCGCGCGGGATGGCGCTGACGCTGATCGCCCTGGGACTCCTTCTGGCGGCCTGCGGCCCGCAGGAGGCCGCCCCCGCGGGACAGACGACCGCCACGCCGCAGACGCCGTCGCCGGAGGCCGCGCCGCCCGAGGAGTCGCCATCGACCCCTGAGGCCCAGCCGACGGCGACGCCCATGGAGACACCCGCACCGCCCATAGTGGAGGAGTCCGCTGACGCCGTGGAGGAGACCGCCGATTCAGTCCAGGTGGTGACCGTGAAGATCGAAAACGGGGCCGTGACCAGCCCCGAGCGGGTCGAGGTCGCGCTGGGGACGCCGCTTCGCATCGAGGTGACGTCGGACGCCGCGGACGAGGTGCATGTCCACGGCTACGACATCACCGGCCAGCTTGAGCCTGGCCGCACCGAGGCGATCGAGTTCGTCGCGGACGTCCCCGGCGTGTTCGGAGTAGAGCTGCACAGCACGCACAGCGAGCTGTTCCAGCTCCGGGTCCAGTGATGATCGACCTCGCGCCCATCCTGGCCCACGGCGTCGGCGGCCGCTCCGACCTGCCGGTGCCGCTGTGGATGGCGCTCTACGGAGGCGGGGGCGCCGTCGTCGTGTCCTTTGTCGCCCTTGGCGCGCTGTGGCTGACGCCGCGCCTGGACGGCGGCAACGGGGGGCGCCCACTGCCGTTGCCGCTTCGCCGCGTCATCGACGCGCCCGCGACGCGAGCCGTGCTGCGGGGCATCGGCTTCACCGCATGGCTGGCGACCGTCCTCGTCGCGGCGTTCGGCCCGGCCAGCTCGGCGAACAACCCCGTCCCGACATGGCTGTACGTGTGGCTCTGGGTCGGCCTGGTGCCGGCCTCGCTGCTGCTTGGGCCGGTCTGGCGCGCGCTGAACCCGCTGAGGGCGATCACCGCGCTGCTCGCGCGGCTGTCGGGAGATCCCGACGACTCCGCGGTGCGGCCGCTGCCGGCCGGATTGGGCTACTGGCCGGCTGCGGCCGGGCTGACCGTGTTCGTGTGGCTCGAGCTGGTGTTCCCCAGGCCAGATGCGCCGCTGACGGTCCTCGGGTTCGTGCTGGCCTACAGCTTCGCCCAGGTCGTGGCGGCGTCCGTCTATGGCCAGGCGTGGTACGCCCGTGGGGACGCGTTCGAGGTGTACTCCTCACTCATCGCCCGGCTCGCCCCGTTCGGCCGCAGGCCAGACGGGAAGCTGGCGGTGCGCAACCCGCTGGTGGGGCTTGCCGCGGTGAGGACCGAGCCGAGCATGGTCGCCGCCATCGTGGTCCTGCTTGGATCAACCGCGTTCGATGGCCTGACCCGCACCGCGGTGTGGTCCGATCTCACGCGCGGCGCGGGCCAAGTCGCCTATCTGGCCCTCGGCACCGCAGGGCTGGCGGGCGGCATCGCGCTGGTGGCGCTTTTGTACGCCGGCGCGATGCACCTGGCATCCCGTCTCACCGACGGCGGCCCCGCCGGCGGCGAACTGGTGGGCCGCTTCGCCCACTCGCTCATCCCGATCGCGGTCGGCTACGCCATCGCCCATTACTTCTCATTGCTCGTCTTCCAGGGCCAGGCCGGCTACATCCTGGCCTCAGACCCATTCGGGCGCGGCCACGACCTGTTCGGGACGGCGTCGTGGGCTATCAGCTACACGGCGGTCTCCGTCACCGCGATCGCGCTTGTGCAAGTCGCGGCGATCGTGGCGGGCCACGTCGTGGGCGTCATCGCCGCGCACGACCGCGCGGTCGGCCTGTTCACCGGCGAGGACAAGACGCGGTCGCAGTACCCCCTGCTCGCGGTGATGGTGGCCTACACCGTCGGCGGGATCGCGCTGCTGGTGGGCGCGTGATGGCGCTGATCGCGCACGCGGGGGAGGAGGTGCTGTACGTCCTCGCGCCGATCCTGCTCATCCTGTGGCTGCGCCGGCTGGGCCGCAGGCGTGGGGGCCGGGACGAGTAGCCGGCATCGGCGCGAGCGAGCAGGCGCGCACCGCCCGTCTACCGGCCCCCGGTCAGATCAGGCGGCGGCGCCGGCGCCCAGCTCCTCCTGCAGGCGCGTCAGCGCCTGGCTCTCGATCTTGCGCACCGACTCGCGGGACAGGCCCAGCTCTCGGCCCAGCGCGTCCAGCGTCAGCGCCTTGCGCCCGTCGAGGCCGAAGCGGCGCTGGAGGATGTACCAGCTGCGCTCGTCGAGGTGCTCGCGGGCGAGCTTGAACAGGCCCTCGACGAAGTTGCGCTCCACGACCTCCTCGGCTGGGGCGTCCTCGGCGATCGCGACGAACTCGCCGAGGTCGCTGGCGTCGCTGTCGTAGCCGACGGGCCGGTCCAGCGATGTCATCGAGTGGTCGCCCTCCATCGCCCGGCGCACCTTGGCCGGGGTCATGCGAGTAGCTTCGGCGAGCTCCTCGACGGTGGGCTCGCGCCCGGTCTCGGACTCCAGCCGCGCCGACGCGGCGCGCACCTTCACCAGCGCGTCGTGCAGGGCGACGGGCAGGCGGATGGTGCGCTCGCTGCCCGCGACCCCGCGCTGGATCGCCTGGCGGATCCACCAGGTGGCGTAGGTGGAGAACTTGTAGCCGCGGCGCCAGTCGAACTTCTCGACGGCGCGGAGCAGACCGAGATTGCCCTCCTGGATCAGTTCCCCAAGGTCCAGCGTTGACCGCTTCGAGAACTGCGCGGCGACGCTGACCACCAGCCGCAGGTTCGCGGCGACGAAGTGGTCGAAGGCCTCCTGGCCCTCTCGCACGAGTCGCTCGAGCTCATCGCGATCGCCCTTTTCGCCGGACTCGAGCCGCTTGCGCGCCTCCTGTCCCGCCTCGATCGTCTTCGCAAGACGGACCTCATCGGCTGCGGTGAGCAGCCGGACCTTGCCGAGCTCGCTGAAGTACAGGTCGAGGAGGTCCTCAGGCACGACGCCCATCTTCATTCCCTCCCCCTCATTGTGCTGCCGTTCACATACCTACCCAACACCTGGGAGCCCTCAACTGTTCCCGGGATCTGCATCTTTACTACAGACGTCGTGGATAGCGTTCGGGTTCCCAAAGGGTGTACGCGCGGAGCTAGCATCAGGGTTCATGAATCCGCTTCTTGCCCGACTCGGCGGCTACCCACTCGCGGCCTTTCAGGACCTGGCCCGCGAGCTCGGGGCGGACGGCCGGCCCCTGCACGATTTCTCCATCGGCGATCCGATGGAGCCGACGCCGTCGTTCATCCGCCAGGCGCTGATCGACGGCACACCGGAGGTCAGCCAGTACCCAACCGCCGCAGGGCTTCGCGAGCTGCGCCAAGCGATCGCAGCGTGGGTCGGCCGCCGCTTCGGCGTCGAGGTGGATCCGGACGCGCACGTGCTGCCGACGGCCGGCAGCAAGGAAGCGATCTTTCACCTTCCGCTCGCTCTCGTCGATCCTCGCGGACCGCGTCGAGCGGTCATCTGGGGCGACCCGGGCTACCCCGTCTACGAGCGCGGGCAGCTGTTCGCCGGCGGCGACAGCGACCCGGTGACCCTGACGGCGGGGGACCGCTGGCGCCTCGAGCTGGGCGACCTCGACGGCGAGCGACTCGACCGCGCCTGCCTGGCCTGGCTGAACTATCCGCACAACCCGACCGGGGCGGTCGTTGATGTCGAGTTCTATCGCGACGCGCTGTCGACCGCGCGCGACCGCGGCATCGTGCTGGCCAGCGACGAATGCTACGCGGACATCTACCCGCCTGGCGCATCAGCGCCGCCGTCGCTGCTCCAGGCCGCGTTGCCGACCGACTCGACGGACCTCTTCCGTCGGATAGCCGGCGGAACTGCACCATGGAACCCCGGGCCGCTGCCCACGCCAGACCTCACCGGGGTGCTGTGCGCGTTCAGCCTGTCGAAGCGATCCGGCATGACCGGCTACCGCTGCGGCGCACTGGTGGGCGATCCTGACCTGATCGCGGCGCAGCGAGTTCTCCGGCCGAACATCGGGACCGCGCCGCCCGAGCCGATGCAGCGCGCCGCCGTCGCCGCATGGGGCGAGGAAGCGCATGTCGCCGAGCGCCGAGAGATCTTCGACGCCAAGCGCGCGGTGCTGCTGAAGTTCCTGCACGAATGCGGCATCCGCGTCAGCGGATCGGACGCGACCTTCTACCTGTGGCTGGAGGCGCCTGGGGGTGACGATGCCGCCTACGCCGAGGCCCTGCTGCGCCATCGCGTCGTCGTCTCGCCCGGTCGGGCGTTCGGGCCAGGGGGGCGCGGCTGGCTGCGCCTCGCTTTGGTGCCATCTCTGGCAGGCTGTGAGGCGGCGGCCGCCGCCTGGCGCGACGCGATCGACGCCGGCGCGCTGCCCGGGCACGACTAGCTGCGAAGACGAGGACCTATGACCACGCACGAAGCGGCTGCCGCCGCGGACACCGCCGAGCTGGCGCGGATCATCACCGCGGCGTATGAGGACGGCGCGCACAGCGATGCGCACGTGCGGCAGGCCGTGGACACCGCGCTGGATCTGCTGGATCGCGGCCAGGCTCGCGTCGCCGAGCGCATCGAAGGCGAATGGGTCGTCCATCAATGGCTGAAGCAGGCGATCCTGCTGTCATTCGGCCAGCGGGGGATGAGCACGATCGAGGTGGGCCCGTTCGAGTATCACGACAAGGTCCCCTTGAAGACCGGCTACGCCGAGGCGGGCGTGCGGGTGGTCCCGCCGGCTGTCGTGCGCCACGGCGCCTTCGTCGAATCCGGCGCGGTGCTCATGCCGTCGTACGTCAACATCGGCGCCTGGGTCGGGAGCGGGACGATGGTCGACACGTGGGCCACCGTCGGCTCGTGCGCGCAGATCGGGCGCGACGTCCATCTCGCCGGGGGCGTCGGGATCGGCGGCGTGCTGGAGCCCCCCGGCGCGCGCCCGGTCATCGTCGAGGACAACGCGTTCATCGGCTCGCGCTGCATCCTGGTCGAGGGGGTGATCGTGGAGGAGGGCGCCGTGCTGGGCGCGCTCACGGTGATCACCGCCTCGACGCCGATCATCGACGTCAGCGGCGACGAGCCGATTACGTACAAGGGGCGCGTCCCGGCCCGCTCCGTGGTGATCCCGGGGACTCGCCCCCGGGAGTTCCCGGCTGGGACGTATCACATTCCCTGCGCGCTGATCATCGGTCAGCGGTCGACGTCGACAGAGGAGAAGGTGTCGCTGAACGACGCGCTGCGGGACTACCAGGTGCCGGTGTAGCCGGATGCGCCTGCGCGGAGTCGACGGCCACGACTGGGAGCCGGTGCGCGTCTTCACACGGCGCTGGGAGGCGGAGCTGGCTCAGTCGCTGCTGTCCTCGCACGGCGTGCCCGTCCGCCTGCACTCCGACGACACCGGCGGGATCGCCTATCCCAATCTCGGGCTGGTCACCGGCTACGCCTTGCTGGTGCCTGTGGAGGAGATGGACGCCGCCGCCGAGCTGCTCGACATCAGCGCCCCGGAGGCGGATCCGTCGCCCGCGGGCAGCGGCGGGAATCTCGGCGGGCTGCTCCTGGAGCTTCTGACGTTCATGTCGGTCACCGGCTCGGAGCAGGCGCTGGCTGATTGGCTGTCGGCCCGCTACACCTCCGCCGGCGAGGCCGTGCAGCGCCTCGGTGACTCCCTCGTGGTCGGAGAGGAGGATCCCGATCGCCCCAACGTGCTTCTCGTCAGCCACATTGATGTCGTTCCGCCCACTGACGCCGACCTGCAGCCTCGCCGGGAAGACGAGCGCATCGTCGGGCGAGGCGCGAGCGACATGAAATCAGGTCTGGCCGTGGCGATGGACTGCTTTGAGGACCCAGGGCTGCGCGCCGGCCCGTTCAACCTCCTGCTTGTGTGCTACGCCCGCGAGGAGGGCTCGCACGACGACAACGAGCTGGGGCCCCTGCTGGCTCAGGTGCCGGAGCTAAGCGACGCCGACCTGGCCATCGTCCTGGAGCCCACTGATCTGGCGGTGCAGCTGGGGTGCATGGGCGCGCTGCACGCGGAGGTCTCCTTCGTCGGCAAAGCGGCCCACTCCGCGCGGCCGTGGGAGGGTGAGAACGCGCTGACGAAGGCAGGGGGGTTCCTCACCCAGCTGGCGGAGCGATCACCGGAGGATGTCGAAGTTGACGGCCTGGTCTTTCGCGAGGTCTTCACGGCGACGCAGGCATGGACTGCCTCGGCCCGCAACGTGGTGCCGGACCGCTTCACGGTCAACCTCAACTACCGCTTCGCGCCGGACAAGAGCGTCGAGCAGGCGGAGGCGCGGCTGCGCGAGCTGGTGGACGGCCGAGCCGAGATCAGCATCGTCGACCGCGCGCCGGCGGGCAGCCCGCGGCGCGACGCGCCGCTGGTCGAGGCGCTGATCGCCGGCCTGGACGCGCCGATTCAGCCGAAGCAGGCGTGGACCGATGTCGCGAGGTTCTCCGAGGTGGGTGTCGCGGCCGTGAACTACGGCCCAGGGCTGACAGCCCAGGCCCATCAGGCGGGGGAGTGGGTCCCAGAGGCCAACCTGCACGCCGCGCGCGATGCGCTGGCGCGCTTCCTGTCTTCCCCGAATGGCGGCCGTTAGCCTGTCGCGCGGACATCGCCCGTTAGCCTGTCGCCCGCGGACGCCGCCCGTTAGCCTGGCCTGAGAGCCGCGCGAGCCGAGATCAGCCCGGAGGTGATCGGAGTGGACGAACGACACGACGGCGGCGACGAGGGCGACGCTGCGGACGGGGGCGCCGACACGGGGATGTTCCGCGCGTTCGTCGAGTCCGGCGAATCCGATCGCGCGACAGGCAAGGCCGTCGGTGTGCCGTTTCGCGTGATCACGCTGCTCGCGGGCGTGGCGGCATTCGCAGTGATCGTCTGGCTTCTGCTGCGCTAGCCGGAAGCGGGGAGACGGTGGGAGTGCGCGGGCGGCGGTGGCTGCGATGGACCATCGCCGGCCTGCTCGCGCTGTTGCTGATCGGCCTCCTCGGCGCCGGCTGGTACTACGCCGACGAGATTCTCACTCCCGCGCCCTGGGAGGAGGCGGTCCGCGACGTGCGGGTGGAGGGCGTCGACGACGAGCAGATCGTGCTGGACCGGACCGAGGACTCAGAGCGCCCAGGGGTGCTCGGGCTGGAGTTCGAAGACGGGTACGCGCAGGTCGGCACGGTCACCTCTGCTGATGCCGGCACGGTCACCCGCGAGCTGCGCTGGCTCAGCGGCGAGCTGCGTCCCGGTGAGATGGTGTACGTCGATGGCTTCTCGTTCTCCTCAGACCCCGACCGGGCGTTCGACTTCCCCGTCGAGGATGTGCTCATCGACAGCCCGCTGGGGCCGTTCCCCGCCTGGCTGTCGAAGGGGGAGCGCTCGACGTGGGTGATCGGCGTGCACGGGCGCGGCGTCGGCCGCGAGGAGCTGTTCCGGATGTTTCCGATCATGCGCGACCTGGGCCTGCCGATGCTGTCGATCAGCTACCGCAACGACCCGGATGTGCCGCCGAGCCCGGACGGGCTGTACGGGATGGGCGCGACCGAATGGGAAGACGTCCAGGCCGCGGTCGACTATGCGCTGGCCAGCGGCGCAGACGAGCTGATCATCGTGGGCTACTCGACCGGCGGGGCGATCGTGTCCACATGGCTGCACGAGTCTGAGGACGCGGAGCGGGTGGCGGGCGTGATCCTGGACGCGCCGGTGCTGGACTGGGGCCCGGTGCTGGATTTGGCTGCGGTCGACCGCGGCGTGCCGACGTGGCTGCGGCCGATCGCGCAGGCGGTGTCGACCCTGCGCACGGGGATCCGCTGGGATCGGCTGAACCAGGTCGCGCGCGCCGACGAGTTCGCCCATCCGATCCTGCTGTTCCACGGCTCGAACGACCAGACGGTCCCCGTCGAGCTGAGCGACGCCTTCGCCGAGGCCCGCCCTGACCTGGTCACCTACGTGCGCACGGACGGGCGGCATGTGCGCTCGTGGAACGAAGACCCGGATGCGTACGCCGCTTCGGTGCGCGGCTTCGTCGAGCGCGTGACCGGCTGAGGGGGGCCGCGGTCGCGCGCGTTCGCGGTCGTTCCGCGGCCTTGTCACTCGGGGCAGGCAGAATGACGCAGTCATCGCCGGACGTGACAAGAGGATTGATCCGCTCGTGAGTTACACCGCCAAGTCCATCGCCGTGCTCGAGGGCCTCGAGGCCGTGCGCAAGCGGCCCGGCATGTACATCGGGTCGACCGACGCCCGCGGCCTGCACCACCTGGTGTGGGAGGTCGTTGACAACGCCGTCGACGAGCACCTGGCCGGGCACGCCAAGCGCATCACCGTGACGCTTCGCCGCGATGGCGGGGTGGAGGTGACCGACGACGGACGCGGGATCCCGGTCGAGAAGCACCCGAAGGAGCGCAAGCCCGCGGTCGAGGTCGTGCTCACGAAATTGCACGCCGGCGGCAAGTTCGACCAGCAGGCGTACGCCGTGTCGGGCGGCCTTCACGGCGTGGGCGTGTCGGTGGTCAACGCGCTGTCGGCGCGCACCGAGGTCGAGGTTGTGCGCGACGGCAAGCGCCATGCGATCCGATTCGCGCGCGGCAAGCGCACCAAGGCGCTGGCGGTCGTCGGTCGGGCGAAGCGCACCGGGACGCTGGTGCGGTTCTGGCCGGACGCGGAGATCTTCGACGCCACGGATCTCGACGCGCACACCGTCATCACGCGCCTGCGCGAGACCTGCCTGCTGAACCCCGGGCTGCGCATCGACTTCACCGACGAGCGCGACGGACGCGCCGAGACCTTCCTGTTCAAGAAAGGGCTGGCGGACTTCGTCGCCGAGCTCCTCGGCGAGGACGCCCCGCTGCTCGGCAGGTCCATCGCGATCGTGCGCGAGGGCGCCGACCATGGCAAGGCGCTCGCGTGCGACATCGCGCTGAACTGGGCGGCCGCGGGCTTCGATGAGCGCATGCGCTCCTACGTCAATGTGATCCGCACCCCGGACGGCGGCGCCCACGAGGAGGGCTTCCGCAAGGCCATCACGGGCACGCTTAACCGCTGGGGCCAGGGCAATGGGGCGTTCCGCAAGGCTGACAAGCCGCTGACCGGCGAGGACCTGCGCGAGGGCCTGGTCGCGGTCATCAGCGTGAAGATGCCCGACCCGCAGTTCGAGGGCCAGACGAAGGGCAAGCTCGGCAGCGCCGTGATGCGCGGATTCGTCGAGCGCTCGGTCAACGAGGCGCTGGCCGAGTGGCTGGACGCCAATCCGGCGCTGGGCCGCAAGATCGTGCGCAAGGGCCAGGTCGCGTCCAAGGCTCGAGAAGCGGCCCGCCACGCCCGCGATCTCACGCGCCGCAAGGGCATACTCGACGCATCCTCCGCCGGCCTGCCGGGCAAGCTCGCCGACTGCTCAAGCCGCAATCCCGAGGAGTGCGAGCTGTACGTCGTCGAGGGCGACTCGGCCGGCGGATCGTCCAAGCAGGCGCGCGATCGGCACACCCAGGCGATTCTCCCGCTGCGCGGCAAGGTGCTGAATGTCGAGAAGGCCCACCTGCGCCGGGTGCTGGCCAACGGAGAGATCCAGAACCTCATCAAGGCCATCGGCACCGGCATCGGCGACGACTTCGACTACTCCCGGCTGCGCTATCACAAGGTGGCGCTCATGAGTGACGCAGACGTTGATGGAGGTCACATCACGACGCTGCTGCTGACCTTCTTCTACCGGCTGATGCCCAAGCTGGTGGACGGCGGGCACCTGTACTTGGCGCAGCCGCCGCTGTATCAGCTGCGGCAGGGCACCAAGGTCGCCTACGCCATGACCGACCGCGAGCGCGACAAGCTGCTGCGCACGGAGTTCAAGAACTCAGCGAAGGTCGACATCGGCCGCTTCAAGGGCCTTGGGGAGATGGACGCCGAGCAGCTGTGGGCCACCACGATGGACCCGGCTCGGCGAACGCTGCTGCGGGTGAGCGTGGCCGACGCCGAGCGCTCCGACCGGGTGTTCTCGCTGCTGATGGGGGAATCAGCCGCGGATCGGCGCGCGTGGATCGAGGGCAACGCCCGCTACGCCGACAACATCGACGCCTGAGGGGCGCGCCCTCCCGGACGAGAAGCGTTCGACGCCGCCCGACGCTCGCCCGACGCTCGCCCGACGCTCGCCGGACACATGTCGCCCCTTCGCCTGCTTCCTTCGGTCGCGTGCATCTGCGCTCGGACGTCCTCGCGCGCCGCGCCGGGTTGCGTGCATCTGCGCTCGGATGTGAGCGCGAACGCACGCAACCCTCGGTTGAGCGAGCCAGCGTCCTCGTGGCAGATCGCGCATCCGGCGGCGCCGTTTTCGCCTGCGACCAGGCTTGCGTGCATGTGCGCTCGGATGTGAGCGCACATGCACGCAGTCGGTGATTTCGGCTGGTCTCCGGCAGCCGCGCTGGGGCGCGTCCGCCCTTGGCGGCGATCATGTCAACGGCGGCGGTCAGCCTTTGGCCGCGGTCAGCTCGGAGGCGGTCAGCGGCGGTCAGCCTTTGGCTCAGCGCGATCAGCTTGACGGCGATCAGTCCTGCTTGCGCGCGATGGCCTCAGCCAGCTCGAACTTGTCCATCTTCGACCGGCCTTCGACGCCCAGCTTCTTGGCGCGCTCGTACAGCTCGTCTTTGGTGTTGCCCATGACATCGACGCCGCCGTAGGTTTTTCGCGGATTCCTCAAGGCCTCGGGGCCGCTTTGCGCTGCCTGCGGGTCGGATGGGCCTTTCTCGTCCTTGGGCTCCCAATGGTCGCCGACCTTCTCATATGAGTGCTTCAGCGCGGCGAAGGCGGTGCGGTGGGCGCGCTCGCCGTCGCCGTAGGTCTCCACGGCCGAGTCGTGCGCCTTCTTCCACGTCCGCTGCGCCTTCTTCGGCGAGCGCCTCAGCGTGCCAGGGATGCCCTGGAGGTCGTCGTCCTTCGGCATGGCTCGCTCCTCACTCGTGCTCGCTCGTGGCCCGCATAGTGCGCTTCCCGATCGCTGACCAGCGAAAACACGCCTGCCCCGGGCACGCGGTAGCTTGCGCAGGAACCCTGACCTTCGGCCACGCACAAGGAGTTCGAATATGGCAGACCGCACCGCATCGACCGTGTGGGAAGGCGATCTTCCCAGCGGCAAGGGCAGGACGACTTTCGAGTCATCAGGGCTGGCCAGCGATGTCCCAGTCTCCTGGCCGGCCCGCACCGAGGAGCCCAACGGGCAGACGAGCCCGGAGGAGCTGATCGCCGCCGCCCATTCCGCGTGCTTCTCGATGGCGTTCTCGAACCAGCTCGCGAAGCGCGGGGGGACTCCTGAGCGGCTTGAGACCTCGGCGACCGTCACGTTCGTTCCCGGAACGGGGATCACCCGCAGCGCCCTGACCGT
>DATKBU010000314.1:0-7153 GCA_035513815.1 Egibacteraceae bacterium | reverse complement strand
TGTCGACGAAGCCGGCGTTCGCCAGCTTGCCCTCGGCGCGGGCCAGCTCGGCCTTGGCCTTGTCCAGCTCCCTGGTGAGCCGCTCCCGCTCTTCGTCGAGGTCGAGCAAGCCGGCGAGCGGGACGAACAGGTCCGCGCCGGTGACAGGCACCTTGCCCAGCGGCCCGCCGGCCGCGCGCGACGGGTCGTCGGCGAAGATCCACTGCCCGACGCCGGACAGGCGACGGATCCCGTCCAGTCCCGCCTCAAGCTCAGTTCGGCGCTCACCGGGGGCGACCGCGATCACGTCGATGCGCGCGGCAGTGGGAAGACGGTGGTCGGCCCGAAAGCGTCGGAGCTCAGTGACGACATCGCGCAGCGCGTCGAACTCCGTCTCAGCCCGCAGGTCGCGCCGCGCCGGATCCGTGCTCGGCCACGCGGCGACGACCAGGCTGTCGGACTCGTGCGCCGCGCATAGGGTCCGCCAGATCTCCTCGGTGACAAACGGCATCAGCGGATGAAGAAGCCTGAGGACCGCATCGAGCACGGCGAGGAGCACTCGCTTCGACTCCCGGTCCTCGCGCAGCTTCGCGAGCTCCAGGTACCAGTCGCAGTACTCGTCCCAGATGAAGTGGTACAGCGACCGGGCCGCGCCGGCGAAGTCATAGCCGTCCAGGTCTTCGTCGACCGCAGCCCGCGCCGCCTCCAGGCGCGACAGGATCCAGCGGTCCTCCAGCGCCAGCCCGGCGGCCGGCGGGCCCTCCGCGGTCAGGGCGGGGCCCTCGTCGCCGGTCAGCAGCAGCACCAGGTTGGCGGCGTTCCACAGCTTGTTCGCGAAGCGCCGCGCGCCTTCGACCCATTCCTCCGCCAGCGGCACATCCTGGCCAAGCGTGGCGGCGCGGATCAGCGCGAAGCGCAGCGCGTCGGCGCCGTACTCGTCGATCAGGTCGAGCGGATCGATGGTGTTGCCGAACGACTTCGACATCTTCTTGCCGTGGCGGTCTCGCACCATGCCGTGGTTGAACACGGTTCCGAACGGCTCGACGCCGCCCATGAAATGCAGCCCCATCATCAGCATGCGGCTGACCCAGAACGTGTTGATGTCATAGCCCGTGACCAGCACCGACGTCGGATACCAGGTCTCGAGCTCGGGTGTGCGATCCGGCCAGCCCATCGTGGTGAACGGCCACAGCGCGGAGGAAAACCAGGTGTCGAGCACATCAGGATCCCGGACCAGGCCCCGCTCCGCCTCATCCTCCGGCGTCGGGTCTTCGCGCAGGACGTGCACGTGGCCCTCGGCGTCGTACCACGCGGGGATGCGGTGGCCCCACCACAGCTGGCGGGAGATGCACCAGTCGTGGAGATTCTCCAGCCAGTTGAGGAAGCCCTTGGCGTTGCGCTCGGGCACGAATCGGGTCCGACCGTCGCGCACGGCCTCGATCGCCTTGGAGGCCAGCGGGCCGACGTTGACGAACCACTGGTCGGACAGGCGCGGTTCCACGACGGTGCCGCAGCGCGAGCAGTGACCGACCGAGTGCACCCGTTGCTCGACCCTGACGAGCAGGCCCAGGGCGTCAAGGTCGGCTTTCACCCGCTCGCGAGCCGCGAAGCGGTCGAGCCCCGCATACGGGCCGCCGGCGGCGCTGATGGCCGCCTCGTCAGTCATGATGTCGATGGTCTCCAGCCCGTGACGCTGGCCGATCTCGTAGTCGTTGGGGTCATGGGCGGGGGTGACCTTCACCGCTCCGGTGCCGAACGCCGGATCGACGTGGTCGTCGGCGACCACAGGCAGCTCCCGATCCAGAAGCGGCAGCCGCAGCGTCGTGCCGACCAGGTGGCGGTAGCGCTCGTCGTCGGGATGGACGGCGACGCCGGTGTCGCCCAGCATCGTCTCCGCCCGGGTCGTCGCCACGACCACGCCGTCGCCGCCGTCCATCTGCGGATAGCGGAGGTACGCGAGCTCCCCGGGCTCGTCGATGTGGTCGACCTCGATGTCGGACAGCGCGGACAGGCAGCGCGGGCACCAGTTGATCAGGCGATAGCCGCGATAGATCAGCCCTTGCTCGTGGAGGGTGACGAACACCTCGCGCACCGCGCGGGAGCGCTGCTCGTCGAAGGTGAAGGCCTCGCGCTCCCAGTCGCACGACGCGCCGAGGCGCCGCAGCTGCTGGAGGATCACCCCGCCGGATTCCTCGCGCCACTGCCAGACCCGCTCGATGAAGGCCTCGCGGCCGAGATCATGACGGCTGATGCCCTCCGAGGCGAGCTGGCGCTCGACGACGTTCTGCGTGGCGATGCCGGCATGGTCGGTGCCCGGCAGCCAGACCGCGTTGAGCCCGCGCATTCGCGCGCGGCGGATCAGCGCGTCCTGAAGGGTGTTGTCCAGCGCGTGGCCCACATGCAGCGAACCGGTGACGTTCGGAGGCGGGATGACGATCGAGTACGGCTGCCCGTCGGCGTCCGGCTCGGCGTGGAAGAACCCCTGCTTCTCCCACCACTCGTACAGCGGGCCCTCGACGTCCTTCGGCTCGTATGCCTTCCCCAGCTTGCTCATGGCAGGCAGTGTAGGCGCGAGTCCCTTGCTGGCCATTCGTCAGATGCCGCGCTCGCCTAGACGGGCCGGCAGAGCGGGCGCACGCGCCGCTCGTACACGGCAGCGCAGCAAGCCTCGGCCACCGCCGTCGATTGGGTGCATCTGGTTTCACCCGTGAAACGGACTGCACCCAGCCGCTACGCGCCCGACCGCTGCTGTCGTGTCTGATCAATCGGCACAACCCGTCGCCAGACGTCGATGACCAAGACAGGACGCATGCCCGCGGACAGATACAGGCCCAACGCAGGCGTCGTGTTCTCAGTGTCGACGTGGAGGATGGTTCCCGAGCGGGCTTTGGCCGCGTCGTGGGAGAACGCGAGGCTCAGCAGGAAGCGCGCCAGGCCCATACCGCGGTATTCGGGCAGTACCGCGAGCAGGAAGATGTAGCCGCAGTTCTCGTCGGCGACGAACTGATCGCCGGTGAACAGCAGCGCGGCTGGAACCCCGTCGACCTCCGCGACTGTGGCCATCGACCAGTCCAGCGTGCTTGACGCTTCGATCTCCGCTGCCCACTGCTCGTAGGACTTGGGGACGAAGCCGAAGTGCTCCGCGAAGGACTCCTGGTAGACGCGATGCGCCGTCCGGCGCAGTGATTCATCGTCGGAGTCGCTGCGCACGGTAACGCCGGCCGGCGGCTCGGGGGCGGTCCGCGGACCTGACTGGTCGATCCGCAGCCGGTGGAACGTGGTCGCTGGCGAGAAGCCGCGGGACTGCGCCTCGGACCGCTGCGCTTCGGCGGCGCGATAGATGCCGATGTCGACGACAGCGCGTGGATGCCCCAGCGCGCGGGCGATCTCGGTGGAGCGGTGAAGGGCCGTCGCCCACAGCCACGGGGCAATCGCCTCGGCGCCGGGACGCACGCAGACCTCGATGTCGACGTTGTCGCTGCGGCCCTTGCGACACGCCCAGCCCCATCCGACCAGCCGGCCGCCCGGGTCCTCGACCAGCCAGCCGTCAGCGCCCAGGTCGAAGTCGGGCTCGGCTAGCTCATCGGCGATGTCCTCGACGGTCGCGTCGGGGACGCCGATCGCCGCAGTGTCCCGTGCCGCCACCAGCTCGTGAATGTCCGGCGCGTCATCGACCGTCGGGCGGCGCGCAAAGAAGCCGTCAGGGAGTTCTGGGATGCTCATGAGTTGGGAGGGCGGATGCCGCCGTTCGCGTGCCGGTCATTGTCCGCCGTTGGATGTTGCAGACCCAGCCGCCAGCTACGCGGAGCGCTCCCTGCGCGTCAGGTCCTCCTGAGCGCGGGGCACCAGCGTCGGGTTGACGCGCTCGCGGACGACCTCGCCGGTGATCTGGCACTCGCCGATGTCCTCCAGCGAGGGCAACTCATACATCGTGTTGAGCAGCACCTCTTCGAGGATCGCCCGCAGCCCGCGCGCGCCCGTCCCCCGCAGGATGGCTTGGTCCGCGACCGCCTCCAGCGCGTCATCGGTGAACTCGAGCGTGACCTTGTCGTACTCGAAGAACTTGCGGTACTGCTTGACCAGCGCGTTCTTGGGGCCGGTGAGGATCTCGATGAGCGCTTCGCGGTCCAGCTCCTGCACGGTGCTGACCACCGGCAGTCGGCCGACGAACTCAGGGATCAAGCCGAACTTGATCAAGTCCTCCGGCAGCACCTGGCTGTGCAGCTCAGTCAGGTCGCGGTCCTTGCGGCTGCGCACCTCCGCGCCGAAGCCGACGCCCCTGCGCCCGATGCGCTGCTCGATGACCTGCTCCAGCCCTGCGAACGCGCCGCCGCAGATGAACAGCACGTTGGTGGTGTCGATCTGGATGAACTCCTGGTGCGGATGCTTGCGGCCCCCCTGCGGCGGGACGCTCGCGACCGTCCCCTCGAGGATCTTCAGCAGCGCCTGCTGCACGCCCTCGCCGGACACGTCGCGCGTGATCGACGGGTTCTCGCTCTTGCGGGCGATCTTGTCGACCTCGTCGATGTAGATGATCCCGGTCTCGGCCTTCTTGACATCGAAGTCCGCAGCCTGGATCAGCTTGAGCAGGATGTTCTCGACGTCCTCGCCGACGTAGCCCGCCTCGGTGAGCGCGGTCGCGTCAGCGATGGCGAACGGCACATTGAGCAGCCGTGCCAACGTCTGGGCCAGCAGCGTCTTGCCGGATCCGGTGGGGCCGAGCAGCAGGATGTTCGACTTGGCCAGCTCGACCTCATCTTCGCCGCGGCCTGTCCCGCCTACCCCGCCGACGCGGATGCGCTTGTAGTGGTTGTAGACCGCGACCGCCAGCGTCTTCTTCGCGGAGTCCTGACCGACCACATAGTCGTTGAGGAATCCGTAGATCTCGATCGGCTTGGGCAGATCAGCCGGCGTGAGCTCGGGCGTGTCCGCGAACTCCTCTTCGATGATCTCGTTGCACAGGTCGATGCACTCGTCGCAGATGTACACGCCCGGGCCCGCGATGAGCTTCTTGACCTGCTTCTGCGACTTCCCGCAGAAGGAGCACTTCAGCAGGTCGCCGCTCTCACCGAACTTCGCCATCCGCTGCTCGTCCCCTCTGCTTGATCAACGACCTGAGGCTTCGCGCGTGATCATCGTAACCGGTGGCGCCGGATCGCGGAGCGATCCTGCCGACGACCTGCTAGCTGGCGCGGAGCTTCGCCTCTTGGAGCTTCCGAGCGAGGATCACTTCGTCGATGATCCCGTACTCCTTGGCCTCCTCGGCCGTCATGATGAAGTCGCGATCGGTGTCTGCGGCGACCTTGTCGATCGTCTGACCGCTCTTGTCCGCGAGGATCTGCTCGAGAAGCACGCGGATCCGCTGAATCTCGCGCGCCTGAATCTCGATGTCGGTCGACTGACCTTCCGCTCCGCCGTGGGGCTGATGAATGAGCACCCGGCTGTGGGGCAGGGCCGAGCGCTTCCCGTGCGTGCCCGCCGCCAGCAGCACGGCCGCCGCGGACGCTGCCTGGCCCATGCAGATGGTGCTGACGTCCGGCTTGATGTACTCCATCGTGTCGTAGATCGCCAGGGCGCTGGTGACCGACCCGCCCGGCGAGTTGATGTACAGGTTGATGTCCTTCTCGGGATCCTCAGCCTCCAGGTGGATCAGCTGCGCCATGATCACGTTCGCGATCTCGTCGTTGATCGGCGTGCCGAGGAAGATGATTCGCTCCTTGAGCAGCCGCGAGTAGATATCGAATGAGCGCTCGCCCCGGTTGGTCTGCTCGATGACCATGGGCACGAGGTAGCTGCTGGGGCTCTGAGCTGCCATGCTGTCGCTCCTTTGGACCGCGTCCTCGACGACACGATACCTCCCGCGGTCTGCGGGCACCGGGCAGGCGAAGCGCCGTCGGTCAGGCGTCCTCAGGCTTGAGCTCGCCGACCTCGTCGTCCGCCGGCTCGACCGCTGCAGCCTCCTCGACCTCCTCGACCTCGTCGATCTCGGGCTCGGGCGGCGGCGGCGACAGGACCTGCACTGCCTCGACGAGATGGTCGATCGCCTTGCGGCGGAAGACATCGCTGATGAGCCCGCCAATGCGGTCCGGGTGAGTCAGGAAGCGGGCCAGCTCCTCGGGCGGGCGGCCCGTCTGAGCGGCGTGACGGGAGACCTCCTCTCCGAGGTCCTCGCGGTTGACCTCGACGCCGATTTCCTCGCCGATCGCGTCGATGACCAGCTGCGCCTTCACCGTCTTGCGCGCTTCGGCCTCGATCTGGGAGGTGATGGTCTCGGCGTCGGCGCCGGTCGCCTGCAGGTACTGCTGCAAGCTCAGGCCCGACTGCTCGGCCTGATAGGCCAGCCGCTGGAGCCGGCCGCGCACCTCCGCATCGACCAGCGCCTTGGGCAGCGGCACGTCGACCTGCTCAGTGACCGCCTCCACGACACGGCCGCGCAGCGCCGCGGCAGCCAGCGCGCGCTTCTGGCGAGCAAGCCGCTTGCGCAAGTCCTCGGTGAGTTCCTCGATCGTGTCGAACTCGCTCGCGGTCAGGGCGAACTCGTCGTCCAGGTCAGGCAGCCGCTTGGCTTTAACCTCCTTGACGAGGGCAGTGAAGTCGAGCGTGACGCCGGCCAGTTCGCCGGCGTCCTCCCCTGGCGTGTCGCTGAAGGTGACGATGCCGCCCGCTTCGGTTCCCAGCAGCGCTTCGTCCAGCGCCGACTCCGTCTCCTTGGGATCCTTGACCTCGTACAGGAGGTCCTCGCCGCTGGCGTCGTCCACCTTGTCCTCGCCCTGCTTGCCGGTCAGCGTGACGACGACGTAATCGCCGACCTGAGCGGGTCGCTGAACGGTGTCGAGCTCGGCGAACCGCTCGCGCAGGGAGTCAAGCTGCTCCTGGACGTCCTCGTCGGCCAGCTCCCAGTCTGGATAGGGGATCTGCAGCGAGGCGTAGTCGGGGAGGTCGAACTCGGGCCGAACCTCGACGGTGGCGGTGAACTCCGCGTCCTTGCCGTCCTCGAAGATCTCGACGTCGAACGCAGGCGGCCCGACGACCTGCAGCTCGGCTGACTCAGCGGCTTCGGCGTAGAAGCCCGGCAGCGCCTCGCGGGCGGCTTCCTGCAGCAACGGCCCCTTGCCGACGTGGGACTCCAGCACGCGTCGCGGCGCCTTGCCGGGGCGAAAGCCAGGGATCTTGA
>DATKBU010000313.1:0-7230 GCA_035513815.1 Egibacteraceae bacterium | reverse complement strand
CGATTCCCTCGCCGAGCCCGACCAGCTTGACGGGGATCCCCAGCTGGCGCTGGATCGCGATCACGACCCCGCCCTTGGCGGTGCCATCCAGCTTGGTGAGCACGACGCCGCTGACGTCGACCGCATCCAAGAACGCCCTCGCCTGCGACAGGCCGTTCTGTCCGGTGGTCGCGTCGAGCACCAGCAGCACTTCGTCGGACGGGCCGGCTTCGCGCTCCAGCACGCGCTTGACCTTGCTCAGCTCCGCCATCAGGGCTGACTTGTTCTGCAGACGGCCAGCCGTGTCGACCATCAGCAAGTCGGCCCCCGCAGCCGCCGCTGCCTTGTAGCCGTCGAACGCCACCGCGGCCGGGTCCGCGCCCTCGCCCTGCCGCACGACTCTCGCGCCGGCGCGCTCCCCCCAGATCTCGAGCTGCTCCCCGGCGGCGGCGCGGAAGGTGTCGGCGGCAGCGAGGACGACCGTGTCGCCATCCCCGGTGCGGCGCGCCGCCAGCTTGCCGATCGAGGTGGTCTTTCCTGTGCCGTTGACCCCCGTGAACAGCCAGACCGACGTGCCTTCGTCGCGGCGGTGCAACGTTCGATCGCTCACGGCGAGCTCGAGACGCAAGACCTCCTTGAGCAGCTCAAGCGCCTCAGGGCCGGTGCGGATTCCCTCTTCCCGAACCCTGGCGCGCAGACCTTCGACGAGCTCGGCGGTCGCCTCGACCCCCACGTCGGCGCTGATGAGCGACTCCTCCAGCTCTTCCCAGGTGCGCTCGTCCAGCCCGCGAGCGAAGATCGCCGCCACGCTGCCGCCCAGCCCGCTGCGAGCGCGGCCCAAGCTGCGGCGGAACCGCTCGACCGGCCCGACCGGGGCCGGCGGCGCGACCGGCGACTCCGCTTCGACTGGCGCTGGCGCGATTTCAGCCTCGTGGAGGTCGACCTCCGCGTCGGCCATGCGGTCCATCCGCAGCCGCCCGCGGCGCCGTGTCGTGACGTAGCCGGCGAGGATCGCCACCAGCACGATGATGATTGCCGCCGGGATGACGACCAGTTCGATTCCGCTCATCCGCCAAATCTAGCTGGCGGCTGCGACGCGCCGTGTCCGGGTGGGGGCGTCGAGCACGCGAAGCGGCGCAGCGACCGCGGCGATGCTTCGACGATTCCGGCGAGATCCCGCCTGATGCGTCAACGCAGCGGGCGGCGGCGGCGATGTTTCGACGATTCCGGCGAGATCCCGCCCGATGCGTCACCGCAGCGGGCGGCGGCGGCGGCAGGGCGCCAGGAAACGTGCGGCACCTGCCCGCGGCGATGAAATCGCGGGCGCTTTCTCAGATCCTCAGTTGAATCCTCTACCTAGGTGCAGGTTTATGGTGCGGTCAAGACAACCCGCTCGCACGAAGCCGAACAGTCCGGGGGCAGTGCTCTCCAGCATGGACCACCTTCCCGCACGGGCTCACCAGATTGGAGCTCCGATGCCAGCCGATGCGCAGCCGATCGCCTGCACGCTTCCTTCCGAGGCCCTAGGCGGCCGCTTGGCCGACTTCCGAGACCTGTTCGCGAACCATCTCACAGCAATCGACCGCGACCCGCTCGAGTTGCGCCTCACGCTCACGGTGAACGAGTCGCAACAGGCGTCTGCCAGAGACCTGTTCGCGCAAGAGCAGCAATGCTGCAGCTTCTTCTCGTTCGCCTTCGAGCGCACCGAGGATGCACTGCTGGTCAGGATCGGTGTGCCCGCTGACGCCGCGCCCACCCTGGACGACTTCGAGCAGCTCGCGTCCGGGGCTTTCGCCGACGTGAGCCCATGAGCGTGGGCCTGCGGATCGGTGAGGTCGCAGACCACGCGGGGGTCAGCGTGCAGACGCTGCGCTACTACGAGCGCCGCGGTCTCGTCACGCCGTCCCATCGGCGCCACTCCGGGCATCGCACCTACGGCGCGGACGCAATCGGCCTCGTCCGCATGATCAAAGCGGCGCAGCGGCTGGGCTTCACGCTGTCGGAGATCGAAGAGCTCATCAAGCTCGCCAGCCACCGTGCGGGCGGCACGCGCACGCTGCGCGAGCGCGCCGCCGACAAGATCGAGCAGGTCAACCAGAAGATCTCCCAGCTCGAGGCCGTGCGGGACGCGCTGGCGTCGGTCTTCGACGCTGACTGCGATTCGCTCATCGACTGCTCGTGCGGGCTCGGATGCCCCATCCCCGATCTGCAGATCACGACCATCGGAGACAGCCATGACAACCGTTGATGGGACCGACAGCGCCCCGATCGAGAGCGCCCAGGTCGATGCCGCCCCTGCGACCCGGGCCGCGCGATCTGGCACGCTCGGGGCACTCGCCCTGACCGCCTGCGCGGCTGCCTGTCTGCTGCTCCCCGTCACGGCGCTTGCTGGGCTCACCGGTGCCGGAGCGGCGCTGCTGGGGATGACCGGCGCAGCACTCGCTGCGGTCGCCCCCCTCTTGGCGTTCGCCGTCTTCCTGGTACGGCGTCGGCGCCGTGCGCAGCGGGATCAGCCTGCTGCCGCGCGCGTCCAGTGCGGTGATGGTTGCTGACGCCCCTGACCGCTCAGCTGGCGGCCGCGACCTCCGTGAGCCGCTGGCTGACGACCTTGGACACGCCGTCGCCGCGCATGGTGATCCCATACAGGCTGTCAGCGACCTCCATCGTCCGCTTCTGATGGGTGATCACCAGGAGCTGGCTGGATGAGCGGAAGTCGCGCAGCACGTGGAGGAAGCGCTGGAGGTTGACGTCGTCCAATGCGGCCTCGACCTCGTCGAGCACGTAGAAGGGCGAGGGGCGGGCCGCGAAGATCGCGAACAGCACGGCCAGCGCGGTCAGCGAGCGCTCGCCGCCGCTGAGCAGCGACAGGCGCTTCACGCGCTTGCCCGCGGGGCGGGCCTCCACCTCGACGCCGGTGTCCAGCAGATCATCCGGATCGGTGAGCACCAGCCGGCCCTCTCCTCCGGGAAACAGCCTGGGGAAGATCCGCTCGAACTCGACGGCGACATCGGCGAAGGCCTGCTCGAAGACGGCGCGGATCCGCTCATCCACGGCCTGGATCACGTTCTCCAGGTCGCGCCGCGATCCGCGGAGGTCCTCGAGCTGTCCGGTCAGAAACGCGTGGCGCTCCTCGAGGGCGTGGAACTCCTCCAGCGCCAGCGGATTCACGGTCCCCAGCAGCGCGACCTTCCGGATCAGGCCGGTCTCCTCGTCGCCCAGCGTCTGATCGGTCTCCTCTCCGCCTCCCAGCGGCCCCTGGTCCCCCTGCGCGCGGGCTTCGGCCAGCGCCTCGTCGGGATCAAGCCCGAGCTCGTCTGCCAGGCGCGCGCGGACCGCGTCAAGCGCGTGGCGGAGCTCCTGGCGAGCCAGGTCCTCGCGGTGGCGCTCGTCGCGCAGCGCCGCGAGCTCATCCTCGCGCTCGCGCACGCTCGCCCGGGCGACGCCGAGGCGGCGCTGCAACTGCGATCGGCGCTCCTCGACCTGGTCCCGCTCGGCGCTGGCCAGCATCAGGGACTCCTCGGCGGTGCTGAGCGCGGTCGCGGTGACGCGCTCGAGCTCGCCGCAGCGCTCGATCGCCGCCAGGCGGGCCACGCGCCGGCGCTCCCGCTCGGCCAGCCGGCGCTCCACGTCGTCAGCCTCGGTCTCCAGCGCCTCCGCGCGCCGAGCCTGCTCCTCGCTGCGCTGCGACACCGCGCTGGCGGCCAGACGTGCCTGGACCTCCTGCTCGCGGGCCTGCGCGAGGAGGTCTTCCAGCCGCTCGGCCTCCAGGTCGGGCGCCGTGCCATCGGGCTCCTCGCTCGCCTCGGTCGGGGTCTGGCCCCGCACCTCGAGTGAGGCAAGCTCGCTCCGGCGCTCAGCGATCTCGCGCCCGAGGTCCTCCTGCTGGGCATGCAGCGCCTCCGCCTCGCGGTCGCAGTTGGCCCGCTCCTTGCGCAGACGGTTCATCCGCTCAGCGGCGAACGTGATCAGACCGTCCGATTCCTGCATCGCGGCGGTCGCAGCATCCAGCTCGTGGCGCGCAGCCGCCAGATCCCGATCCGCATCAGCGAGCTGACGGTGCGCGCGCAGAAGCTCGTCGCTCACGACCTCGAGCTGGGCCTCCGCTTGCTCCGCCGCGGCACGCGACAGCACCGCGCTGGCAGATCCCGCCGAGCCTCCCGCATAGCCTCGCGCGCCGGCGACGTGCCCGTCGCGGCTGACGAATACGAGGCGGTGATGGCGCGCCGCCAGCTGACACGCGGTCTGGTAGTCGTCGACGACGTACACGCCGGCCACCGCGCGGCGCAGGGCCGCGAGCACCGCCGTCTCCGCCCGCAGGAAGGTGATGAGCGGCCGCGCGCCCTGCTCGATCAGCCCAGGGGGATCATCGGGATCCTGCCGGCCTTCGGCCTCCTCCTCGGCCGCCAGCAGCAGCACACGACCCGACCTGCGAGAGGTGACGAAACGAACCGCCGATTCGGCCGCGCCGCGACCCCAGACAACGAGCGCATCGCCCACAGGGCCGAGCGCGGCGGCTGCGGCCTTCGCGGCGCCGTCGACCACGCTGACCTGATCCGCCAAGGGTCCGACTACCCCATGGATCTCGCCCGCCTCGGCGGCGGCGAGCAAGGCAGCGATACCTTCGGTGGCCTCCTGCGACGCGGCTCTCAGCGCGTCGGCGCGAGCTTCCAGCGAGGCCCGCTGGCGCTCCAGCTCGCGCTCTCGCGCGGCCGCGGCGTCGGCGATCCGCTGGCGGCGGTCCATCGCGGCTTCGGCCGCGGCCAGCTGCTCGGACAGCACGCCCTCCTGGCCGTCGAGGCGCTGGATCTCGGCTTGCGCCGCCGCGATGTCCGACTCAAGCTCCGCGATGCGCGACGCGAGTCCGGACACCTGGCTCGCCAGACGGCCCTCCTCGCCGGCCGCCTGCGCCAGCGCGCTGCGCAGCGCCGACATCTCGCCTTCCCATCGCAGGACCCGCTCCCTGGCCTCCGTGCGACGTCGCGCCTCCGCGGCCGCCGCCTGCTCGTGGGCTCGGCGCGCCTGCTCAGCCTGGCCCCGGTGCTCCTCGGCGTCATGGAGGGCCGCGAAGGCTCCGCTGGCCTCGGCCTCCAGAGCCTGAAGCCCACGGCGCTCCTCGGCGGCCCGGTCGCGCAGCTGGGCGGGATCGCGCCCCGCGATCGGCTCTTCGACTGCGTCGAGCAGCCCGCGCCGGCGCTCCTCGATTCGCCCGGACAGGCCTCGGTAGCGCTCGACCAGCCCGGCCAGCCGGAAATGCGTCTGGACGGCCAGCTCGGCGACCGGCGCGAGCTCCGCCAGCTCCCGCTCGATCGCCGACTCCTCGGCGCGCAGCGACTCCAGCGCCGCCTCGCGCTCGGTCAGCCGACGCTGCGAGTCACGGTCGTGGGACGATTCGGCCTCCCAGCGCGACGCCAGCCCAGCCATCTCGCGCAGCGCCAGCGCGATGCGCACCTGGCGCAGTCGCTCGGCGAGCTCGGCGTGCTTGGCGGCGGCTTCGGCCTGGCGCTCCAGCGGGCGCAGGTTGCGCCGCAGCTCGCGCAGCACGTCTTGGAGGCGCTCAACATGCACATCGGTCTGCGCGAGCTTGCGCAGCGCCCGCTCCTTGCGCTTGCGGTGCTTGAGGATGCCGGCGGCCTCTTCGATGAAGGCGCGGCGCTCCTCGGGCTTGGCATTCAGCACGGCGTCGATCTGGCCCTGGCCGACGATGGTGTGGTTCTCCCGGCCGAGGCCGGTGTCGCTGAGCAGCTCCTGAACGTCGAGCAGCCGGCAGTCGACCTTGTTGATCGCGTAGTCGGTCTCGCCGCTTGCGAACATCGAGCGTGAGACCGTGACCTCGCTGAATTCGATCGGCAGCGCGCCGTCGCTGTTGTCGATCGTGATCTCGGCAGACGCGCGCCCGAGCGCCGGCTTCCCCGGGGCGCCGGCGAAGATGACGTCGGCCATCGATCCGCCGCGCAGGCTCTTGGCGCTGTGGGTGCCCAGAACCCACGACAGGGCGTCGACCACATTGGACTTGCCAGATCCGTTCGGGCCGACGATGACCGTGATACCGGGCTCGAAGACGAGCTGCGTCTTGTCAGCGAACGACTTGAAGCCTCGCAGGGTGAGGGACTTGAGGAACACCCGCGACTGCCGCCTTCCCTCGCTCGCCGCTCATCCGGGGCCGGACGCGGGCGAGTGTATCGGCGGGCGAACAGCCCTCAAAGGAACCGCCGCGCACGACAGCCAGAACCCGCCTTGCGCTACCGGATCGCCGACAGCGATCAGGTAGACGAGAGCGCGACCTCCATATCGTCCATCTGCGCGCGCTCCTCAGCCATGCGCAGCGCGTCTACTTCCTGGCGAGCGCGCTCGAGCTCCGTCTCGAGCTCGCGGACTCGCGTGCGCAATGCAGTGACCTCAGCGAGCAACCGATGCGGTCGGTTGTCCCAAGATCCGATAAGCGCCTTCATGCGGGGATCCTCCTGCAGATTGGCACCAGCGCGTCTCACCGTGGGGCGGCCACTGCGCGGTGATGATTGATGAGGCCGCGCTGAGCAGGACGCGATGGCGTCGAGCTCGGCCGCCCAGATTCACGAATTCACTATACGCGGATCCCAAGCCGGCCTGCAAGGCAGCCGCAGTGGATGCCTTTCGGATATAGGGTTCCGCATTTCCGGCCTTGGCAATCCTGGCGAGTATGCCGAGCATGTTGCGCCTCACGTCCCTCGCATCCGCCGCGGCGGCCGCCGCCGCCGTTTATGCCGTCGGCCGACGGCCTCCGCGTGCTCGCGAGACAGCGGCGCGCCCAGTCAACGCGCCGACCGATCTGCCGCCGGCGCGCACGCTTGCGGTCCCCGGGCGCGGTGAGATGTTCTTCAGAGACGCCCCGGGCCGGTCCGGCGAGGACGTCACGATCTTGCTGCTGCACGGATGGATCTATCCCGCCGATGTGAACTGGTTCACCTGCTATGAGGCGCTGGCGGACATCGGCCGGGTCCTGGCCCCCGACCACCGCGGCCATGGCCGGGGCTTACGCTCGCCGCAGCCGTTCCGGCTGGCCGACGCAGCCGACGACCTTGCTGGCATGCTGCGCGAGCTGGGGACCGGCCCAGTGGTCGCGGTCGGCTATTCGATGGGAGGTCCGCTGGCGCAGCTGCTATGGCGACGGCATCCGGACCTGGTTGGCGCCATCGTCCTGTGCGCGACAAGCGACACTTTCGCGCTGACGCCCCGGGACCGGTGGGTCTGGCGGGGGATGGGCGCCTTCCAGGT
>DATKBU010000312.1:0-3340 GCA_035513815.1 Egibacteraceae bacterium | reverse complement strand
CAGGCGATACGAGCCGAACTGGCGCATGACCGTTCGGAGCGCGGGCTGGTCGACGTCCAGCGCCTCCAGCTCGCTCTGCCGGACGCGGCGGCGGGTGTCGTCGGCCTGCTCATCGACGCTCACCAGCCGCAGGAACAGCTGCTGCGCGGCCCGCGCTCCGGCCTCCGGCAGGCCGGCATAGAGCTCCTCGGCCCGTCGCCCCAGCGCTCCGGCCACCCCGCCGGACGCGCGATAGGCGGCGATGGTGAGGACGTCCGCCTCGCGGTGTTCGAACAGCTCGGTGAGGGCGTATTGCAGGAGCGGCAAGCCGCCGGGCTGGTCGCGGACGTCGGCGACTATTTCGCCTGCCAGCCCTGGTTCGAGGTCGAGGCCCACGCCGCGCGCGGGCAGGCTGATGGCGCGGGCGAGGGCGCCGTCGTCCGGCGGAGTCACAGCCACCAGCCCATCTCGCAGGAGTCCGCCGAACGCGGGATACTCCAGAGGGCGATCGAAGAAGTCGGCGCGCAGTGTCACCACCGCCCTCAGCTGGCTGTGCTCGTCGGTGACTGCAGCGGCGATGGCGTCGAGCAGCTGCCGGCGCGTCGCCTCGTCGTCGACCATCGAGAACAGCTCCTCGAACTGGTCGATGATCACCACGAGCTCCGTGTCGTCGCTCGGAAGAACTCGCTTGATCACCCGCATCAGGCCGCGCTCGTCGGTGCGCATCGCCTCGATCAGACTCGCCGGGTCGTCGACGGCTACTCGGAGCAGGGCCGTCTGCAGCTCCTCAAAGGGATACGAGCCCGGGAACATGTCGGTGATGAGCCAGTCTCGCGAGCCGGGGACGGCCCCGGACCGCAGCGCGGGAACGAGGCCCGCGCGGACCACGCTGGACTTGCCGCTTCCGCTGGGACCGACCACGCCGACCAGCCGGTGCCGGGAGACAGCCTCGAGCAGCTGGTCGACCACCGCCTGCCGGCCGTGGAAGTCGACTGCATCAGTCTCTTGAAACGCCCGCAGCCCCTTGTACGGGTTGCGGATCGGGGCATCGGAGGACGCGGCGGCCGCCGCCACGGGAGCGCCGACGACATCTGCCCCGAACGCCTGGCGTACCTCACGCAGGAAGTCCTCGACCCGTTCGTGGCGCTGCTTCGGCCGGTCCTCGGTCGCTCTGGCCAGCACCCGCGCGAGCTGCGCGGGGAGGTCGCGTCCCGCCTCCGCGATCGGCGGCTGCCCGTCCGCGGACGTCGGTCGCACTCCGGTGAGCAGCTCGAAGGTGAGGATCGCCAGGCTGAAGATGTCCGACGCCGGTGTGAGAGGCTCGCCGCGCAGCGCCTCAGGGGGCAGGTACGCGAGCGACGAGATGAGCGGCGCCTCGAAGGGATCCGCGAGCCGGCTTGCGATCCCGAAATCGGACAGGTAGGCGTTGCCGTCGGCGTCGAGGAGCACATTGGCGGGCTTGAGATCCCGGTGGACCACCCCGCGACGGTGCGCATGCGACAGCGCCGAGCCAACCTGATCCAGCAGATGCAGAGCCGGGCCGGGGCTCCAGGGGCCTCGCTGCAGCGTGGCGGCGAGGCTGCCGCCTCGCAGATAGGGCATCACCAGGTACGCGCCGTCGGGATCTCGCCAGTAGTCGTAGAGCGAGACGATGTGCGGATGCTCGAGCTGGGCGACGAACTGCGCCTCAGCTTCGAACTCGCGCACGAAGGTCTCCGAATTGGCGTGCTCGGGACGGATGATCTTCAGCGCGACCTCTCGGCCGACTGACGGCTGGTACGCCAGGTAGACGGAACCGAAGTCGCCTTCCCCGATGACCTCGCGCAGCTCGTAGCCGCGGATCGATTGGGGCCGGGTGTGGGCATCGCGAGCGGGCAGCGGACCGGCCGGCGTCAGGTCCTGGTCCTGGGCGAGGATCCGCTGCTCGAGCGCCTGCAGCTCCGGTGAAGGGTCAAGGCCGAGCTCATCTGCGAGCAGCTTGCGGATCCGGCGGTATGCGCGCAGAGCCTCCGCTTGCCGGCTCGATCGGTACAGGGCCAGGATCAGCTGGCTCCACAGGCGCTCTCGGAACGGATGCTCCCGCGTCAGGGCCTCGAGCTCGCCCGTCACCGCCTGGTGACGCCCGGCCGCCAGGTCAGCCTCGATCCGCGTCTCCACCGCCTCCAGGCGCAGTTCGGCCAGACGTCGGATCTCGCCCTGCAGGGCTGGCTCGTACGCCAGATCGGCGTACGGCGCGCCCTCCCACAGGCCGAGCGCCTCGGCGAGCTGCTCGGCCGCGGCGACGGGGTCGTCGTGGGCGAGCCGGCGCCCCTCGGCGGCGAGCGCTTCGAAGCGCAGCACGTCGAACTGGTCGGGCTCGACCCGCAGCGCGTAGCCGCCGCTCTGGCGCTCCAACTGGCCGCCGAGGACCTTGCGAAGCTCGGAGACATAGCCATGGAGCGTGTGGCGCGCGGCCGGCGGCGAGTCGTCGCCCCATACTCCGTCGATCAGCCGATCAGCAGTGACGGCTCGGTTGGCGCTCATCAGCAGCAGCGCCAGCACCATTCGCTGCTTGGGTCCGCCGATGGCGACCCGGTGGCCATCGCGCCGGGCGGACAGGGAACCGAGCGCACGGAACTCCACCAGCGAAAGCTACTCCTCGAGGTGCGGGCCGAATACCCGCAAACCGTGGCTGGCGCCCGTCGGAAAAAGCTCGAAGCGCGGCGTGCTGTGTCCGCATCCGGCGCGTCGCGGCTCATGCACGGCGGCGCCTATGGGGCGCCCTCCGGTTCCGAGAAAACTCCGACGCCCGGCGCATAGACCGATCTTGGCCCCGTACGGATGGAGGCACAGGATGAGCAACAGCTACTACTTCGAGCTGGAAGCCCGGAATCGCGTCGGTGAGTGGCGCCGTGAGGCGGACGGCACACGTCGTGCGCGGGAAGCGCGGCGCGCAGGACGCCGTTCGGGGCGGTCCGGCGATGCGGCTGACGTGCCCCGTGTCGTCGTTGTGATCGGGGGGGTCCTGCGCCGAGCGGTGACTCGCGGCTGATCCCGCTGGCTCATCGGTGCGGGAGGCCTGAAAGGCGGGCTGTCTGACTCGCCGCCAGCAAGCCGGGCGTTGAGCTGCACCGGTCGCCCGGTGGCAGTTCCACAGCTTGCAGTTTGGGGCCGATCCTTGTCTCTGGGCGGGGTACTGTTGCGCTATGGAACCGAACACCAGTTCTATTTCACTGCTGTCGATCAGCCTGGGAACCCTGATCCGGACCGCCACCGGCACTCGGGAAGGATCTCGCGCGGCAATGTCGATCTGGCGTTCCGCGATTCGACCTAGGCATGAGATGGTCCAGACGGGACCTGCGACACAGGGAGACAATCGTGA
>DATKBU010000311.1:0-23126 GCA_035513815.1 Egibacteraceae bacterium | reverse complement strand
GAATCCGCAGGTTTCGAGAATCCCGATCGCGAATTCGTCACCGGCCTGGGCGGCCAGCGTCACCGATTTGCCGGTCAGCTCGAGCTGGCCATGCAGCGCGGAGTCGGGGGGCAGCTGCCCTGCAGCCGCCGCCTCTGTCGCCAGGCGGCCGATCGCGCTGCCGCTGGCCAGCGCCTCCAGGCAGCCGGTATTGCCGCACGGGCAGGCGGGGCCGCCCTCGAGCACGATGATGTGGCCGAACTCGCCGGCGAAGCCCTGGAAGCCGCGGTACAGCCGATCGTCAGCGACCAGCCCGCCGCCCAGGCCGGTGCCGATGGTGAGCATCAACATCCCGTCGCGCGCATCGCGTCCGGCGCCCGCCCTGTACTCCCCCCACGCGGCCACATTCGCGTCGTTGTCCAGCAGCACCGCGCTGTCGATGCGACGCTCGAGCTCATCGCGAAGGGGATAGTCGGTCCACGCGACGTTGGGCGCGAAGCGCATGACGCCGTCGGCGCCGACGATCCCCGCCGCGCCGACGCCCACCGGGAGACTTCCGCGGCCATGCTGGACCGTCAGCTTGCGAGCCAGACCAGCGACGACATCGCTGATCTCGTCAGGATCGGCCGGGGTCTGCGCGCGCAGCGAGTCGCCGACAGACCCGTCGGATCGGATCAGCGCGGCAAGCAGCTTGGTGCCGCCGATGTCGATGCCGACTGCGTAGCGGGTGCTCACTGCTGGGCCTAGAAGCGCAGCAGCGCGACGACGGGATGACCGTCAAGGCGGCTGGCGTCGCGGAACAGCTCGATGTGGGTCCGGGAGCGAACCGCCTCCTCGATCACCTCGTCGATGAGGTCCGCCACAGGCTCGACCGGTGTTCCATAGGCGGCCGCCTCCTCCTCATGCAGTGCAAGGGCGCCTGAGGCGCTTCGGTAGCCCGGCACGCCGGCGCCCTCGACGACGAACAGGGTCTCGACCCGCTTGGCGTTGACCGCCTCCAGGACATGGCGCACGCCGCGCGCGGCTTTCTCCGCCTGGCCGTGCGCTGCCGCCAGTCGGGCGAGCAGTTCGCGGCGGCGAGCGCTGACCAGCTCCTGCTCGATCTTGGCCAGGCGCTCGCGCAGCTCGTCGGCGTCGACGTTCAACGACAGGCTGATCGGCTCGCCGTGGCGCACCTTCTCGACATAGGGATGCAGCAAGCGCGCGAACTCAGTCGCCTCGGCGTGCGGGCCGGCGAGCACGAGCGCGTCGAAGGGGTCGTCCTCATGGTCCTTGCGGAGTATCTCCGCGGCCTCCTTCATGTGCTGCAGGACCTCATGGTCGATGTTGCGCTGGAACCGCGCCTGCGACCAGCCCCCCTGGTCATGCTGGCCGTGCACGTCAGATTCCAGGCCGAAATGCTCTTCGACGCGCCCCATCCGGTAGCGCAGGATCCTGGCCTTGTCCCGCTCGATGATGGCCAGCGCGATGTGGTGGTGGCGCCCCAGAAGCACCTCCAGCGGCACCACGTAGGGTCGGTCGTTCACTCGCGCGACGTTGCGCACCCCGAGCGCGACCTCAACGGTGCCGAAGATGTCGCCTCCGCTGGAGAACACGCCGAGGCCTCGAACGTCCCCGCGCACGAACTCGTCGCGGACCCATCGGCCGATCGCCTCCGCATCTGCCGCCACGGCGTCGGACTGCGATGGTCGCTGTCGCTCGGCGGAGCGCCGGACGTCGCGCAGCAGCCCGTCCAGCCTGGCCTCGTAGTCGGCGGGCCGCGGAAAGCGGGCGCCGTCAGTGTTCAGGTACACGCTGGTGACCGGGTCGGGGGTGATGGGGCGGTCGACAAGGGCGCGGATCTCAGCGGCGGTGACCTGCACTGCATGCTCCTTCGGTCGCTGGGCCTCGCCTGGTGCGTTCCCGTGGCGCCGGCCGTTCACGCCGGGGAGCCGAGCGCCGGGATCAGCCAGACTGACCTCGAGCCATCATGACAGCGGCCGCAAGCCCCACGAGCGACAGCAGAAGCACGCCCACCGTCAGCCACAGCAGCGCGCGGCCGTTCAGGATCTCTTTGTCTCCTCGCTGCAGCTGGCGAATGTCCGCGATGCTGCCTCCCCACAGGATCAGGACCCCGATCAGCAGCGGGGTGATCGCGATCGTCGCACCGCCGGTCTTCGCACCGAACATGATCGGCAAGGCGGGGAGCAGGAAGACGACGAACAGCGTGCACCGCGCGATGCCGGTCCCGATCCGGCCCACGGAGATGTGGCCCGCCCCGGGGAGCACCGCGCTGAGCGCCAGGGCCGCGCTCCAGTTCCGCTCGGGCTCAGGCTCGTCGCGCTCATAGCGGGCCGAGAACGAGCTGCCGCACACGTCGCACGTCAGCACGTCCATGCTATTGAACTGATCACAGCGCACGCACTGCCATTCGACGAGCTCGCCCCGACGGCGAAAGCCGTCGCGAACGACGCCATCGCCCTCGTCCGCTGCCGCGACCGCGCTCTCCTGAGGGCCCTCAGACGCCTGCGGGGCCTGTGGCGGGGGCGGAACCGCGACAGGCGCGGCCGCGGCGCTGGCGCGCTGCGCAGCCGGCTTCTCCGCCCCGAGACTGGCATAGCACTGGCCGCACCAGCTGGCGGAATCAGGATTGGTCGCGCCGCACGCCGGACAGCGCATCAGCGCGCGCCCCTGGGGAGGCTGACCGACCTCGACTCCATGAACTGAGGGTAACCGGACGCGTCCGCTCAGGCGAGGATGGCCACCGCGAGCGACGCTGCGGCGACCGCTGCCGCGAGGATCACGCGAACCGCCGCCGCGCCTGACCTGCGACCGAAGCCGAGCCAGGCGAGCATGATGACCAAGCCGGCGGCGAGCCCGCCCGCGTGAGCCTCCCACGCGATGCCCTGGATGAACAGAGGGAGCGCGGCATTGATGGCGAGCAGCGTGAGGAGCTGGCGCAGACCTGCCCGACCTCGCGGCGTGTGACGATTGCGATATGCGGCGGCCAGCCAGGCCCCGAAGAGGCCGAAGATGGCGCCTGAGGCGCCGACCGCCGGGATGTCCGAGCCGCTCACGAAGTACGCGGCGCCTCCGGCCAGGGCCGAGGCCACATACAGGGCGGCGAAAGATGCGCTGCCCGATTCGCGCTCGAGCGGCGGTCCGAACAGGTACAGGGCATACATGTTGAACAGGATGTGGGTGATCGTGAAGCGCGAGTGCAGGAACGCCGCGGTGAGCAGCCGGTACCACTCCCCCTCTGCGACAAAGGGGTTGTATTGCGCCCCCGCCACGAACAGCCGTTCCTGCAGCCCGCGCGAGGCCATGCCAGCCAGATGGATTGCCGCGTTGACGGCCAGGACGGTGAAGGTCACCGGCACCGAGCTCTGGGCGGCGCCCAGCCCGCGCCGCCGCGGTGACATCCCATCCTCGGCGACCGGCTGCGCGGCACACTCGGGGCAGTGCACGCCGACGTCCGCCGGCCGGGCGCAGTCGATGCAGATGGGACGCCCGCAGCGAGCGCAGCCGATGCGGGTCTGCAGATCCGGGTGTCGATAGCACGACGGGGGAAGCGGTTGGGCGTTCATCGGGCGCCACCCTACCCGCCGCGCCCTCAGGGGCGGCCGGGCCGGCGGCCGGTCACGACTGACTCATGGCGACCAGTCGGCGGTGCTCCTCAGTGCTCAGCCGGATGAAGCCCTCGGCCAGGCCCTGGCCCCGCAGGCCCCCTGCGACGCTTCGGTAGGCGGCCAGCCCGCGCGCCGCCCGCACGTAATCGACGCTGTCCAGGGCGGTCGAGTACCGGCGCAGCGCCTGCTCCTTGCGCGCGTAGGCCTCCCCGACGTCCAGGACGACGTCGATCGGCCCTGCAGACCAGACCTCGTAGCCGTAGATCTCAGCCTCGCCGATATCTATGGCAGCCAGCGCGGTGTTGGCGGCGCGATGATCTCGGTGTGGGTCCAGCGGGGACGGCGCGTAGATCACCGCCGCGTCGCTGCCGTGGGTGAGGATGGCGGCGCACAGGCGCTCAGCATCGTCGGACAGGCGGCCATCCCGCAGGCGCAGGAACACCGGCGGCGCCACCCCGAGGTCGGCGCAGGCGGCGCGGCATTCCGCCTCGCGCGCTGCGGCGACATCTCCGGCGCCGCCCCGCGTGCGCTCACCGCTGGTGGCGACCAGCACCGTGACCACGTCGCCTCGCTCGGCGTGGCGCGCCAGCGCTCCGCCGGCGCCGATCGTCTCGTCATCCGGGTGCGGGGCGATGATCAGAACCGGCCCCGGCGGGGGGCCGGGCAGCAGCGCGGGACCGTCGCCGGCCCGAGCGGCCAGGGCCAGGGCCGCCTCGCGCACACCCGCCGGCGCGCCGGCGGCAGCTCGGCGGGCGGCGCGGTGGACCAGGCGGCGCAGCGCGGACATGGCGGCAGTGTAGGCGCCGGGCGCCGCAGCCGGTGAGCTAGCGCGTGTAGAGCGCCTCGATCTCGCCGCTGAAGTGCTCGACCACCTGCTTGCGGCGCAGCTTGAGCGTGGGCGTCACTTCGCCGTCCTCCGGATTGAAGTCGCGCTCGAGGATCACCCAGTTTCGGATTGACTCGGCGCGCGACACCGCGGCATTCGCCTTGTCGATCGCGTTCGCGATCTCTCCGCGCACCGCTTCGCTCTCGCGCAGGCTGTCGGTGGTCCCAGTCAGCCCGCGCTCGCTGGCGAACGCCTGAAGCTCGTCAGGGTCCAGTGTGATGAGCGCGGCGATGAACGGACGATTGTCGCCCACCACCATCGCCTGAGAGACCAGTCGGTTTGCCTTGAGCCGCTCCTCCAGCAGCGCCGGCGGGACGTTCTTGCCCCCGGCGGTGACGATGATCTCCTTCTTGCGCCCAGTGATGACGAGAAAGCCGTCAGGGTCGAGCTCTCCGAGGTCGCCCGTGCGCAGCTTGCCGTCATCCAGCGCATCGGCAGTCGCCTCGGCGTTGCGGAAGTAGCCCGAGAAGATGAGATCGCCCGCGATGAGGATCTCCCCGTCATCCGCGATCGCGATCTCCACCCCTGGCAGCGGCCTGCCGACCGTGCCGAGTCGCAGCGCGTCCGGCGTGTTCACCGTCGCCGGCGCGGTGGTCTCCGTGAGCCCGTAGCCCTCGAGCACGGTGATCCCGGCCGCACTGAAGAACCGCGCCAGGTACGGCGCGAGCGGCGCGCCCCCGGACACGACATAGCGCAGCTCGCCGCCCAGCGCATGGCGGATCTTGGTGTACACCAACTTGTCCGCGATGGCGTGCCGCAGCTTCAGCCCCAGACCCGGCGACCCGTCGTCGCCCCAGTCATTCGCAGCGGCGACGGCGAAGTTGAATACCTTGCGCTTCGCGCCCTGAGCCTTGCGCTGGGCGCCGTTGAACACCTTCTCGAGGACGCGCGGGACGCTGAACAGGAACGTGGGCCGGGAGCTTTGGATGTCCTCAGCGACGTGCTCGATCCCCCGCGCGTAGCTCATCGTCACACCTGCTTCCAAGCACAGGAACTGGACAAGCCGGGCGAACACATGGGCGAGCGGGAGGAACATCAGCGTGCTGTCCGTCTCGCCCAGCAGCTTCGTCAGCACGATGCGCGACTGCCGGGCCGTCCACAGGAAGTTGCGGTGCGTGAGCATGCAGCCCTTCGGCGTGCCGGTGGTCCCGGAGGTGTAGATGATCGTCGCGAGATCGGAGTCCTTCACGGACGCCGCGCGCGCCCGCACCTCGCCGCGGCGGGATTCTCCGCGCTCACTCAGCGCGTCGAGACCGCCATCGTCGATCACCAGGACCTCCTCGACAGCGCTCGCCTCGCCGCGGGCCGTGTCCAGCGTCTTGGCCTGATCGGCGGTCCCGGCGATGGCCAGCTTCGCGCCCGAGTCCGACAGGATCCACGCGCATTGCTCGGCCGAGCTGGTCTCATACAGGGGCACCGTCACCCCGCCGGCGGCGAGGATCGCCAGGTCCGCGACCGTCCATTCCAGGCGGGTGCCGCTCATCAGCGCCACGCGATCGCCGTGCTCGACGCCGGCGGCCATCAAGCCGGCCGCCACCCGCTCGACGGTCCCGGCGAGCTCCGCCCAGCCCAGCGTCTCCCAGCTGTCGCCAGCCGGCCGCTGAACGATCCCCGCGCCCGGCGTTGCGTCCGCCGTTCTCCACAGCACCGAGGTGAGATTCTCGTCCGCGCCGACCTCGGCCGGCTCTTCCCCTGCCGCTGTGGCCGTCACCATGGGAACGCTCCTGTGTCCGGGCTTTCGCTCAACTCTACCCAAGCCGATGCCGCAGGTCGTCGTGAGATTCCGGTCTACGCTCTGTCGTCTCAGCGAACGACGAGCGGACGAGGCCCCGATGAGTCCCAGCCCTGTCACCCCCAGCGAGGGCTGGGGTGTGCTGCACTTGTTCTTCCACCTCCGGCGCGAGCTGCTCGAGGGCGCGGCCAGCGCGGCGCGCGATTTCGCCGCGCGCATCGCCGCGTTCGACGCGCGAGACGGCTATCAGGTGCTGGCCTTCAGCGTGCTGGGGCAGAAGGCGGACTTCGGGCTGATGGCCCTGGGGCCCGACCTGGCCCAGCTCGACGCGTTCAGCATCGACCTTGCCTCCTCGCCGCTGGGGCAGGCGCTTGTGCCGGCCGCGTCGTATCTGTCGCTGACCGAGTCGAGCGAGTACACGCCGACCGTCGAGGACGAGGCGCAGCGGCTAATTGAGGAAGAAGGGCTCGACCCGGCATCCAGCGAGCACGCCGAGGCGCTCGACGCCTTCTCGCAGCGCATGTCGGCCTACCTCGAAGACCGATTGCACCCCACGCTGCCGCGCAAGGCGGTGCTCAGCTTCTATCCGATGAGCAAGCGGCGGCAAGCTACGGATAACTGGTACATGCTCGACTTCGCCGAGCGCAGGCGGCTGATGGCTGGCCACGCCCGGGTCGGTCGCGGCTATCGAGGGCGGATCCTGCAGCTCATCACGGGCTCGATTGGCCTCGACGACTGGGAGTGGGGCGTGACCCTGCTTGCAGACGACCCAAAGGCCGTCCGCGACATCGTGTACGACATGCGCTTCGACGAGGTCAGCGCGCGCTATGCCGATTTCGGGCCGTTCGTGACGGGCCTAGTGATGGACCCCGACTCGCTCATGCGCCATCTCGGCGTGGTGCGCTGAAACGCGAGAGCCGCCCTCCAGGGGCGGCTCTCGCGCTGCAGCTCGTGTCGATCTAACGGTTGTTGACCGCGTCCTTGAAGGACTTGCCGGCCTTGAACGCCGGAGCCTTGGAGGCAGGGACCTGCACCTCGGCGCCCGTGCGCGGGTTGCGCCCGATGCGCGCCGCCCGGTCGCGGACCTCGAAGGTGCCGAAGCCGGTGACCGATACCTTCTCACCGCTGCGGACGGTGTCGGTGATCGTCTCGATCAGGCTGTCCACGGTCTTGGCCACAGCCGCCTTGCTGACGTCGGCCTTACCGGCCACGGCGTCGATGAGCTCCGTCTTGTTCATCCGTTCTCCATTCTCAGGTGGGGCGGGTTCGCCCAGCCAGCGGGGATATCGAGAGCCAGACGCGGGTCGGTTCCCGCGCGCCGTTTGGGAATCGGAGGCCTACGTTGCCTCTTCTGGGCTGCAATCGCAAGCACCGTCGACGTTTTCCGGCTCGCGGGCCGGGCTCTCGTAGGCTGTCGGACATGCTGACCGAGACCAGCCCGGTGGCGCAAATCGAGGGCGCCGCCCGACGCTGGGTCTGCCTTGACGTCGGCGAGACGCTGATCGACGAGACCCGCGTGTGGTCCGTCTGGGCCGATGTTCTCGGCATACCCCGGCTCACGCTTATGGCGGCGGTGGGCGCGACGATCGTGCAGAATCGGGAGCTCGACACCGCATTCTCGCTGCTCGGGGTCCCTGACTGGCGCACCCGCATTCCCGAGGTCGACGCCCGCTACCAGGGCTTTCAGCGCCAGGATCTGTATCCGGACGCGCTGCCTGCGCTGGCAGCGCTCGCCGCCGCCGGGTACGGCGTCGCGGTGATCGCGAATCAGCCGGCGCATCGGCATGGCGAGCTCGCAGCGCTCGGCGTCGACCCGGAGGTCATGGCGATGAGCGAGGCAATGGGGGTCGCCAAGCCCGATCCCGCCTTCTTCATCGAGGCGCTGCGCCTGCTCGGCGGCGCCGATCCTGCTGACGTCGCCTACGTCGGGGACCGCACGGACAACGACGTGGTTCCGGCGGCGGCTGCTGGGTTGCGCCCGGTGCGCATCCGCCGCGGTCCGTGGGGCCTGCTGCAGGGGGATCCTGACGGGCTCGCCGTCCTCACCGTCCCCTCCCTTGACGAGCTGGTCGCGCGCATCGATGAGGCGTGGTGAGCTGCCCGCGGCCCGGGCCCCGCGAAGAACCACCCGGCTGGAACGACATCGCGGCTATGACGACGCCGCGGCGGCCGCCAGCCGATCCCAGCCTGCGGGGTCGGCGCCGTAGGTCAAGTCCTTGCCGCAGCGGGCGAGAGGCAGCTTGAGCACCGTTGGATCGGCGATCATGCGGTCGATCCAGTCGTCGCCAGAGGCCGACACGTAGGCCAGCCCGGCGTTCTTGTACGCAGTGGAGGACGAATCGAGCAGCTCCTGCGCTCCGAATCGCTGGACCCACTTTCGCAGCTCGCCGGGCGAGAGCGCCCGCTTGCCGAGATCGACGAAATGAACCGGGATCCGCCGTTCGCTGAAGAACCGCTGCGCCTTGCGCGTCGACTGGGATTTGGCAAGGCCGAACATCTGCACATCCATTGCATCGCAGCGTAGGCCACGATCGACGCCGTCGCGGCAGACCACCCGACAGATCCGGCGACCATTCGCCGGTTCCGTCGATGAATCGATCCTCCATGCCGTTGCCTCGACGCTTTCGGCGATATCCCGCCGTCAGCGTCGTCGCGGCGGCTCACGGCCCGGGCGCCGCGCCACAGACGCTAGTCTGCGCGGATGCTCGTGGACCGCACCGTCCTCATCACCGGGGCCTCCAGCGGCATCGGCCGCTCGTGCGCGCATGCCTTCGCGGCCGCCGGGGCGCGGGTGCTGCTGGCGGCCCGGCGCGCCGACCGGCTGGCCGAACTGCGCGCGGAGCTCGACACCGAGACCCTCACCTGCCAGCTGGATGTGCGCGACCGCTCAGCGGTCGAGTCAGCGGTCTCGGCCCTGCCGCCGGGCTGGTCCCAGATCGACATCCTGGTCAACAACGCGGGCCTCGCCGCCGGCTTGGAGCCGCTGCACGAGGGCGATCCCGAGGACTGGGGTCGCATGATCGACACCAACGTCACCGGCCTGCTGAACGTCACCAGGGCCGTCCTGCCTGCGATGGTGGAGCGGGGCTCGGGCCACGTAATCAACATCGGCTCCATCGCAGGGCTCGAGGCGTATCCCAACGGCGCGGTGTACTGCGCGACGAAGGCCGCCGTGCATCGGCTCACCCAGGCGCTGCGAATGGATCTTCTCGGCACTGGCGTGAAGGTCTCCAGCGTCGATCCGGGGCTGGTCGAGACCGAATTCTCGCTGGTCCGGTTCCACGGCGATGATGAGCGCGCGGCGGCCGTCTACGAGGGCATCACTCCGCTGTCGCCCGATGACATCGCCGAGGCCGTGGTGTGGATGGCCGACCGACCGCGGCATGTTCAGGTCGCGCAGATGGTGATTCTGGCCGGAGAGCAGGCGTCGGCGGTCCGCGTGGCCCGGCGCGACCCCGGCTAGCTCGGGCGACCAGACGCGGACGGCCCGCCGGACGCAGCGGCCACGGCCGCGAGGACCTCTTCGATGCGGGGGTTGACGAGGAAGCGCTCGCCGATCCGCACCGTCGGGACGACCTCATCGCCTCCTGAGGCGCGTCTCACGACGTCGGCTTGAGATCGGTCCTCCCAGATGTTCACCGGCGCGTAGGGCACGCCAGCGGCGTCGAGTGCGGCGGTGAGCCGCCCGCAGTACCCGCACATGGGCCTCCAGTAGACGACGACCTCAGGCGGCACGGGGATCAGGGCTCCCATGGCGAATGCGCCGATCAGGCAGGCGCGCCGACGCTGCCCTCATGCGCAGACTCGACGCGCGCCAGCTCCCCGCGGGGCGCGATGCGCCAGAAGTCTGCGGAGCGCACCTCCCAGTCCTCGAGAATCGCTGCCGCGACCGCCGAGCCGGTCAGCTGGGTGTGACGCTCGATCAGGTCGCGCAGTGCGGCGAACTGCACGCTGTCAGGGCGGCGCGCGTCGACAAGCTGCGCGTTGACGCGCACGATTACCTCGCCGGTGGTGTCCAGCACATAGCACTCGCCGCCGGTCATGCCGGCGCCGAGGTTGAACCCGGTCTCCCCGAGGATGACGACCACGCCGCCGGTCATGTATTCGCAGGCGTGATCCCCCGTGCCTTCGACGACGGCCCAGGCGCCGGAGTTGCGCACGGCAAAGCGCTCCCCGGCGCGGCCGGCGATGAACAGCTCACCGCCGGTCGCTCCGTACAGCACCGTGTTGCCGACCAGGACCGGCTCGCCGGCGTCGTCCGCGGGCGGGCGAATGACGATGCGCCCGCCGCCCATGCCTTTGCCGACGTAGTCGTTCGCCTCGCCGGTCAGCACGAACTCGGTCCCGTGGGACAGGAAGGCGCCGAAGCTCTGCCCGGCCTCGCCGGTGAAGCGGACGTTGACGCTTCCCTCCGGCATCGTCTCGCCGAACTCGAGGCCGATCGCGCCGCCCAGTCGTGCGCCGACGGTGCGGTCGGCGTTCGTGATCTCGTAGGCCAGCCCGAGCGCCGTCCCATCCCACAGCGACTGGAACGCATCCTCGAAGACCTGGTCGCCGAGTTCGCCGCGCGGCGCCTGGATGGCCAAAGAGCCCTCGTAGCAGCGCGGTCCGGGCGGCGGCTCTGCAAGAAGCGGCGCCACATCGACCGACAGCGCGCGAGCCTGACTCGGATTAAGCTCGCGTCGGCGGAGCAGATCCACTCGGCCGATCGCCTCGTCGAGGCTGCGCAGCCCGATCGACGCAAGGCCTCGGCGGACTTCCTCCGCGACGAACAGCATGTAGGCGGCCACCATCTCGGGGGTGCCGCCGAACTTCTCGCGCAGATCCAGCCGCTGCGTCGCGATGCCCACTGGGCAGGTGTCGCGGTGGCAGGCGCGAACCATGATGCAGCCCTCCGCCATCAGCGCCGCGGTTCCAAAGCCGTACTCGTCGCCCCCGAGCAGTGCCGCGATCAGCACGTCGTGGCCCGTCTTGAACCCGCCGTCCACCTGGACCCGCACGCGGCTGCGCAGCCCGTTGGCGATCAGTGTCTGCTGCGTCTCGGCGAGCCCAAGTTCCCACGGCAGACCGGCGTGCTTGACGCTGGACAGCGGCGAGGCGCCCGTGCCGCCGTCGGAGCCTGAGATCTGGACCGCGTCGGCGAGCCCTTTGACCACGCCGGCGGCGACGGTGCCGACGCCTGCGCACGACACGAGCTTCACACTGACCGTGGCGAAGGGGTTGACCTGCTTGAGGTCGTAGATCAGCTGCGCGAGATCCTCGATCGAGTAGATGTCGTGGTGCGGCGGAGGTGACACCAGCGGCACGCCGGGCTGGGTGTGGCGCAGCCGCGCGATCAGCTCGCTGACTTTGTGGCCGGGGATCTGCCCGCCCTCGCCCGGCTTTGATCCCTGCGCCATCTTGATCTGGATCTCATCGGCGAACGCCAGGTACTCAGGCGTCACGCCGAAGCGGCCGGACGCCACCTGCTTCGCCTTCGAGTTTCGGTCACGGGACGAGCCTCGGCTGCGGAAGCGCGCCGGGTCCTCTCCCCCTTCGCCGCAGTTGGACGTTCCGCCGAGCGCGTTCATCGCGATCGCCAGCGTCTCGTGCGCCTCGGGCGACAGCGCGCCCAGCGACATCGCGCCGGTGAAGAAGCGCTGCACGATGCTGGTGACGGCCTCGACCTCCTCCAGCGGGACCGGCTCGTCCGCGACGACCGGCTCCAGCAGGTCTCGCGGCTCGGTCGGCGGTCGGTCGTTGACCAGCCGAGCGAAATGCTGGTAGAGGTCCCAGCGGCCTTCGTCGGTGGCGCTGGCCAGGAGCCGGGCCGCCTCGATCGCCTGCCGCTTGCCGTCCGGGACAGGCGCGCCGAGCGGCGCCAGCTCGCCGTCCAGACCCACGGCGTGGTGCAGCGCCTCGACCACGTCGGGATTGTTGGCGTGATATTCGCCCAGCTTCTTGTACTTGTAGAACCCAGGACTGGACAGCTGCGGAGACTGCCGGTAGGCCGCAGCGTGGCGCGACAGCACATCCTCGCCGAGCTCTCGCAGCCCGATGCCGCCGATCTTGCTCGGCGTGCCGGCGAGCGCCGCGTCGATGACGTCGCGCCCGAGCCCCAGCGCCTCGAAGATCTGCGCGGACCGGTAGGAATCCAGCGTTGAGATGCCCATCTTCGACATGATCTTCAGCACGCCGTCCTCGACCGCGTGGCGGTACGCCTCCTGCGCCTCGCCAGCGGAGGCGGCATCGCGACCGAGCCTGCCGCCGTCAGCCAGATGCGTGATGGTCTCCAGCGCGAGCCGCGGGCAGATCGCGTCGGCGCCATAGCCGAGCAGGCACGCGAAGGTGTGGGTCTCGCGAGCGTCGTCGGTCTCGCAGATCAGGCTGGTCTGTGTCCGCAGCCCTGCCTCGACGAGGCGGTGATGCACCGCGCCGACGGCGAGCAGGGCGGGTATCGGCGCGCGATCGGCGTCGGTGCTGCGGTCGCTGCAGATCAGCAGCCCCGCCCCGCCTCGCACGGCCTCGACCGCCTCGGCGCCCAGATCGCGCAGGCGCGACGCGAGTCCGTCCGGCCCCGCGTCGACGGGGAACGTCGCGTCCAGCCCTGCCACCCCGAACGGGATATCCGCGTTGATCACGATGTCCTGGAGCCCGTGCGGATACATCACGAACCCGTCGAGTTCGAGCAGGCGCGCGGCCTCCGGCGGCTCGGTCAGCAGCGGCGAGCGCGGCCCGAGCTGGGTGCGCAGGCTCATGACCTGCCATTCCCGCAGATGATCGATCGGCGGGTTCGTGACCTGCGCGAAGCGCTGCTTGAGGAAGTGGTAGATGGTGCGCGGCCGCTCGCTGAGCACGGCGAGCGCCGTGTCATCGCCCATGGAGGAGATCGGCTCCTTGCCGTCATTGGCCATCGGCCGCAGAACGGTGGTCTCCTCCTCTTTGGTGTAGCCGGCCGCCACCTGTCGCTGGTCAAGATCCCCGCCGGGCACCTCGACGGGCTGCCCGCGGCTGATCGACCGCTGCTGCTCGCGGACCCAGCGGCCATACGGCTGCCGGGCGCCCAGCGAGCGCTTGAGCGCGCCGTCTTCGATGACGCCGCCGCGCGCCGGGTCGATGACGAGCATCTGGCCGGGGCCCAGGCGCGCGCGGCGGACCTGGCCGTGACCGGCCGTGCGGACCGCCCCGACCTCAGAGCTCGCGACGACGAACCCGTCCTCGCAGACCAGGTAGCGCAGCGGCCGCAGCCCATTGCGGTCCAGCGTGGCCGCGATCCGATCGCCGTCGGTGAACACAAGGCCGGCAGGTCCGTCCCATGGCTCGATCAGCGCTGCGTGGTAGCGGTAGAAGTCTCGGATCGCGGGCTTGAGATCCCGCCGGCCCTCCCAGACCTGCGGGACGAGCATCGCCATCGCGTGATCGAGGTCGCGCCCGCCGCGGACGAGCAGCTCGAGGACGGTGTCCAGCTTCGCCGAGTCCGAGGTGTAGGGGTCTTCGGAGATGACCGGCTCCAGCAGCGCCTCGCCGTCGGCGCCCAGCTCCGGCCAGTCAGCGCCGAGCCGGCCGTAGCGGGCACGCATGAGGCTGGCGTTGCCCTCGATGGTGTTGATCTCTCCGTTGTGGCACAGGAAGCGGAACGGCTGGGCGTTCTCCCACGACGGCAGGGTGTTCGTCGAGTAGCGCTGATGGAAGATGGCGAACCAGCCGACGACGCGCTCGTCAGTGAGATCGGGATAGAACGCGGCGAGCTGGTCTGCCGCGCTCATCGCCTTGTAGGTGATCGTGCGGAAGCTCCATGACGCGAAGTAGGCGCGGGTCCCCGAGCCAGCGCACGCCCGCTCTGCCCGCTTGCGGGCGATGTAGCAATGCCGCTCCGCAGCCGCGGGGTCCACCGACTCCGGGCGCGCGAACAGCGCCTGCTCGATTACGGGCATCGCCTCGCGCGCGGTGTCGCCCAGCGACTTCGGCGCCGTGGGGACTTCCCGCCAGCCCAGCAGCTGCAGGCCCTGGGCGGCCAGCGCCTCGCCGACCGCGTCGCGCGCTGCGTTGCGGGCCGCATCCCCTTGCGAGGACTCGTCGGAATCCAGGAAGCACATCGCCGCGCCGACGCGCTGGGGATCGACGGCGCCGTCGACGAGCCGCTCCGCCTCGGCGGCGAGAAACGCCTCCGGCAGCGGAAGCAGCAGACCCGCGCCGTCCCCGGTGCGCTCGTCCGCCGCCACCGCGCCCCGGTGCTTGACGCCGCACAGCCCCGCAAGACCCGCCTCGACGATCCGCCGAGAGGCGGCGCCCGACGCGTCGGCGACGAAGCCGATGCCGCAGGCGTCGTGCTCGAACCGCGGGTCGTACAGCGTCATGGGCACTCCTCGAGCAGCGGCAGAGTGAAAAACGGCGCCCGCCTGAAGGCGCAGCGCCGTCGCTAACCTGCCATGAGTCTATGGGCGCCGAGCGGCACCCTCAAGCTTGGTCCGACGGCGGCGGCTGGCCGCTCAGCGCGCGTGCGTCAGCTGCGTCCGGTACAGCTCGGCGTACAGGCCTCCAGCCCCGACCAGCTGCTCATGGTCGCCGCGCTGGACCACTTGGCCCTGCTGGATGACGAGGATCTGATCAGCGCCGACGACAGTCGACAGCCGATGCGCGATGACCAGCGAGGTCCTGCCGACCAGCGCGGCGGCCAGCGCCGTCTGCACAGCAGCCTCGGATTCGCTGTCCAGATGCGAGGTGGCCTCGTCGAGCACGATGATCGCGGGGTCCTTCAGCAGCACCCGGGCGATCGCGACGCGCTGCTTCTCGCCACCCGACAGGCGGTAGCCCCGCTCCCCCACCACCGTGTCGTAGCCGTCCGGCAGCGCGGCGATCACATGGTGGATCTGGGCGCTGCGGCATGCCTGCTCGATCTGCTCGTCGGTCGCGCTTGGCCGCACGTAGCGCAGGTTGGCGCGCACCGTGTCATGGAACAGGTGCGGGTCCTGGGACACGACCCCGACCGCCGAGGCGAGCGAGGACAGGGTGACATCGCGCACATCATGGCCGTCGATGCGCACCGACCCCGCGGACACGTCGTACAGGCGCGGCACGAGGTTGCAGATCGTCGTCTTGCCCGCGCCCGAGGGCCCGACCAGGGCGACCGTCTCGCCGGGCCGGGCGGTGAAGCTGACGCCGTGCAGCACCCCGGCGCCGGGGCGGGCGTCGAGCACCTCGGCGAATCCCCGCTCAAGCGAAGCCAGCGAGGAATCCGCCGCAGACGGGTAGGCGAAGTGCACGTCGTCGAACGTCACCTCCCCGCGGGGCTCGGCGAGCTCGATCGCGTCCTCGGCGTCGCCGATGGGATGGCGAAGGTCGATGATCTCGAACACGCGGTCGAAGCTCACCAGCGCCGTGAGCACCTCGACGGGCGCGTTGGTCAGCGCCGCCAAGGGGGCGTACGCGCGCTCGACCAGCAGCGCGAACGCGACCACGTCGCCCAGGCTCAGCGTCCCGCCCAGCACCATGCGCCCGCCGAGCCAGTACACCGCGACCACGCCGAGCCCGCCCACCAGAGCCAGGGTTGAGAAGAACAGCCGGCCGACCACGGCGCTGCGCACGCCGACGTCGGCGACCCCGCGCGCGCTGACGGCGAAGCCCTCCGCCTCAGCGCGCGGATCGCCGAACAGCTTCACCAGCTGCGCGCCGGACACGTTGAAGCGCTCGGTCATGACCGTGTTCATGTCGGCGTTGAGCGCCATCGCCCGCCGTGTGAGCTCCTGCAGCTTGCGCCCGACGCCCTTGGCGAGCACCACGAACAGCGGCAGCACCGACAGCACGATCAGCGTGAGCCGCCAGTCGAGAGCGAACATGTAGCCGACTGCCGCCACGACCTGAACGACGTTGGCCGCCAGCGTGCCGAACGTGCCGGTCAGCGCCCGCTGGGCGCCGATCACGTCGTTGTTCAGCCGGCTGATCAGCGCACCGGTCTGGGTGCGCGTGAAGAACGCCAGCGGCATCCGCTGGACGTGGTCGAACAGCGCGCAGCGCAGGTCGAAGATCAGCTGCTCGCCAACCGACGCGGACAGGTAGCGCTGCCACAGGGCGAAGCCGGCGCCGGCGACCGCGACCGCCACCGCCACCGCAGCCAGGACGTTCAGCGCCCCGCCTGCCGCCGGTGGACGCTCGGTGATGACGTCGACGATGCGCTTGAAGATCGCGGCCGGAACGACCGTGAGCGCTGACGCGCCGGCGATGGTGAGCAGCAGCAGCAGCAGCCGCCCGCGATAGGGTCGGGCGAACTCGCGCCACACCCGTCGGATCAGACCTTTGGGAAGGCGCTTGGCGCCCAGCTGCGCGCCGCGGCGGACCAGCCCGGTCCCCGGGCTCATGCCCCGGCTCATGCCGGAGCCAGGCATTCCCCAACCCGTGCTCATGACCACCAGCATGGCACGCACGCGCCTTCGACCTCATTCGGCCTCGTCAGGGCGGTGTCGCCGAGGCCAGTTGCGTGCATCTGCGCTCACCGCCGAGGGCGGACGCACGCAACGCGAGCGTGACCCCAGCGATCAGGGGACGCCGAGGCCGGGCAGGCCGTCGATGCTGAGCGCGTTCTTCTCTGCCCGGTAGGCGGCGAGCGCGGGCTCGCCCTTGCGCTCCGACGATTCGTTCAGAATCGTCCGCTCGCCCTCGAAGCGCATCAGGGGCACCGCCCAGCCGCACGACGTCGACACGCGCTCGACGGCGATGCGGATGATCGCGCGGCTGCCGGGATGAGCCGGGAAGTGCCCGATCAGCTCGCCGTAGCCCTCGGACCCCAGCTCAAGCACCGCGCCGCGACCGTGCAGGCGCACGATCTGAGGCGGCCCCTCGAAGGCGCAGAACATCACCGCGATGCGCCCGTTCTCCCGCAGGTGGGCTACCGTCTCGATGCCGCTGCCGGTCAGGTCCAGATAAGCAACCGTGCGCTCATCGAGAACGCGGAACGTGTCCATGCCCTTGGGCGAAAGGTTCACATGCCCGTCGAAGTCCGCCGGGGCAGTGGCGACGAAGAAGATCCGCTGGCGGGCGATGAACTCGATCAGCTTGTCGTCCAGCGCAGGGAGCGTCTTGCCCATCCCGGCACCGTACTACGCCCGCCGCGCGCAGTGGCGCGGCGGCGCTGTCATCCCGCGGCTGACGCGCGCTCCACTTGCGTGTACAGCCCCTCCCACTCGGAAGTCAGGCCCGCTGCTCGATCCTTCGCTGCAGTCTCCTGGGCGACAAGCTGCTTGACCTGCTCGCCGTCGGCGTACACCTCAGGGTCGGCCAGCTGGCGGTGCACCTCGGCGATCTCGGCCTCGGCTGCGCCCAGCTCGGCCTCGACCTGCTCGAGTCGACGGCGCAGATCCTTCGTGCGGCGGTGACGGCTGTTGCGAGCCTCAGCCTCGCGCCGCTTGTCATCCGCGCCGCGGCGCCGACCGGCCGCAGGCGGAGCTTCCGACGCGCGCGCCGCCGCCCTGGGATCGGGCTCAGCGCCCTCCGCCTTGCTCAGGTAGTACTCGTAGTCGCCGGGATACACCGTGGCCGTGCCAGCGGCGACCTCGATGACCACGTCAGCCACCGAGCGGATCAGGTGGCGGTCGTGGGTGATCAGCACCACCGTGCCCGGATACTCGATCAGCGCGTCCTCCAGCACGTCGCGGCTGCGAATGTCCAAATGGTTGGTGGGCTCGTCCATGCACAGCAGGTTCATGGGATTGGCCAGCAGCTTTGCCAGCGCCAGGCGGCTGCGCTCCCCGCCGCTGAGGACCTCGACGCGCTTGTCGGCGTCCTCGCCGGAGAACAGGAACGACCCGAGCATGGTGCGGGGGTTGACCTTGGACGTGTCCACCGCCGACGCCAGCTCCTGCAGCACGGTGCGCTCCATCTGCAGCGCGTCGATCTGATGCTGCGCGAAGTAGGCGACGCTGACGTTGTGCCCGAGCAGCCGTTCGCCCCCGTCGATCGGCAGTGCCCCGGCCAGGATCTTCAGCAGCGTGGACTTGCCCGCGCCGTTCGGCCCCACCAGCGCGATCTTCTGGCCGCGCTCCAGCGCGAGATCCAGCCCGTCGTAGACCGTGTTGTCGCCGTAGCGCTTGACCACCCCGCGCAGCCGCACCACCTCGCGGCCTGACCGCGGCGGGGCGGGGAACTTGAAGCGCAGCTGACGCACCCGCTCCTCGGGCTCCGCCACGCGCTCGAGCTTGTCCAGCGCCTTGATCCGGCTCTGAACCTGACGGGCCTTCGTGGCCTTGTAGCGGAAGCGCTCGATGAACCGCTCGGTCTGGGCGACCTTGCGCTGCTGGTTGCGCGCCGCGGCCCGCTGCTGGTCGATCCGCAGCTGCCGCTGCTCGACGAACGCGGCGTAGTCGCCGGTGTACTCGGTCGCCGTCCCCGCGTCGATCTCGACGATCCGGTTGACCATCGCGTTGAGGAAGTCGCGGTCGTGGCTCACCAGCACGATCGCGCCGCGGTAGGCGGCCAGGAACCCCTCCAGCCAGCGCACGCTGTCCAGGTCCAGGTGGTTGGTGGGCTCGTCGAGCAGCAGGACATCGGGCCCGGCGAGCAGCAGCCGCGCGAGCGCGACGCGCATCATCCACCCGCCGGACATCTCGCCGACGTCGCGGGTCAGATCCTCATCGGCGAACCCGAGGCCGGCCAGCACCCGTCGCGCCTCGGCCTCCAAACCGTAGCCGCCCAGATGCTCGAAGCGATCCTGGAGCCATCCGTACTCGGCGAGGAGCGCGTCTTGATCCTCCCCGGGGCTGGCCTCGGCGATCTGCTGCTCCAGCGAGCGCATGCGCCGCTCCAGGCTGGTCACATGCTCCGCGGCCGCCATGACTTCGGCCAGCACCGAGCGGCCGGCGGTCTCGGCGACGTCCTGGCGCAGATAGCCGACGACGGTGTCCTTGGCGCGGGTCACCTCGCCGGCGTCCGGCTGCTGCTCGCCGGCGATCATCTCCAGCAGCGTCGTCTTGCCTGCCCCGTTGGGCCCCACCAGGGCGATGCGCCGGCCCGGCGCGATGCGAAGCGAGACGTCGCGGAACAGCACCCGCTCGCCGTGCGCCTTGGCAACCGCATTGACCGTGATCATCTCGGTCAGCGTAGCCGTGCTCCGCTAGGCTGCCCGCCATGAGCGAAGCCCTCATCGGGATCCACGGGTACGCGATCGGGTTCACCATCATGGGCGCCTGGGCGCTCGTGGCGATTTGGGCGCTGGTCCTTCGAGGGCTCAGGCGCGACGAGACGCCGTGGTTCTGGCGGGTGGTGTCCGCGGCGCAGATCCTCCTTGTTGCCCAGTTCGCGGTCGGGCTGGCCCTCATCGCCCTCGGGCGCCCGTCGGGCGGCCCCGGCGACGGCTCGACCTTCGACTTCGTCTTCCACCTGCTGTACGGCGCCGGGTTCCCCCTGGCGGTACTGCTGTTCGCGCATAAGTGGGCGCGCGACGCCCGCTTCAACCCCCACTCGATCTTCGCCGTCGCCGGACTGGTCATCTTCGCGCTCGCGCTGCGGGGCTGGCAGCTCGGCGCCCTCGGATGAACTCGAGGTTCAGGAGGCCACCGTGAGCCACGACGAGCACGAGCACATCACGCATCAGGCGCTGGCCGCACAGCTGCGCGACAGCATCCAGCGCCTGCGCCGGGACGTCGAGTCGCGCAGCGATCCGATTCTGGATGAAGTCGCGCACGCGCTCGATCTCATCCTGGAGATCACCACCCACGCCCACGACCACGCCATCGCCAACTCCCGGCGGCTGGACGTGCTGGAGCCCGGCGACTGACGGCGACTGCCAGCGGCTGAGCCTCAGCGGGTGTACCGTCGAGACGGCGAAACCGGACGAGGCCGGACCACCCGCCGTCGAGAACAGATGTGGGAGGCGAGCTCGCTGGTCACCTGGACTGGCTCGACATTGCTGCTCCGATTCATCGCGCTGAGCCTGGCGCTCGTCGCGCTGCCGGTGCTGCTGAGCATCTCGGCGCTCCGCCAGCCGCCCGTGCGCGAAGGCGAGCCATCTCCTCGCACGGTCATCACGCCCGAAACCGTTCGCATCGACGATCCCGAGGCCACCGAGCGCGCCCGGCGCCTCGCCGCCGACCGCGTGGCGCCCACGATCGAGAGCGACGCAGAGGCGCGCTCGGCGATCGTGCAGCGGGTGCGCGACCTGTTCGATGCGGTCGCGGGCGTGCGGGAGGCTGGGGAGACCGAGCGCCGTCCCAGCGCGGCCGAGCAGATCAGCGCACTCGAAGGCCAGCTGCCCATGCTGGACGAGGACGGCCTCAGGCAGCTGGTGCGCCTCAGCGACAGCCAGCTGTCGCAGGTCGGATCGGAGGCGGTCGCAGTCGCCCAGCAGCTGGCTCGTCAGCCGATCCGCGAGGACAACCTGGAGACGGTCGCCACCCAGGACCTTCCTGACGAGCTGGCGCTGCGCAGCTTCCCAAACGGCGCGGCCGAGCAGATCGTCGACCCGATCATCCGCAGCGCGCTGCGGCCCACCGTGCGCGTCAATCAGGAGGTCACCGAGGAGAACCGCGCCGCCGCCGCAGAGCAGGTGGAGCCGGTCCGGCGCACCTTCCCCGCAGGGACTGCGATCGTGACTGCTGGCCAGATCGTGGACAGCATCCAGCTGGCTGCCCTGCGCGAGCGGGGCCTGGCCGGCGCCGAGCCGTGGCGCGCGCTGCTCACGGCATTCGCGCTGTGCGCCATCCTCGTGCTGACGATCGCGGCGTACCTGCGAACCCACCGCGCGCACATCTGGCGCTCGACCCGCCGCCTGGTGCTCCTCGCCTCGCTGCTGGTCCTCTACTCAGCCGTGCTCCAGGGCGTGGTGCTTCTGGCCCCCAGCGAGAACCCCGCGTGGCTGTTCCTCATCCCCGCGGGATCCATCGCGATGCTCGCCACGATCCTGTTCGATCCCCCGGTCGGCGTGCTGGTCGCCATCCCGATCGCAGCGCTGACGTCCTATTCGATCCAAGGGCAGCCGGGGATCACCGCGTTCGTGGCGCTCGCCGCGCTGCTGAGCGTGCCGCTGGTGTCGCGCCTCTCGGCCCGCGGCGACTTGCGCCGCGCGGCGTGGCGCTCGACGGTCGGCTACGTCGCGCTGGCGGCGGCGTTCGCCGTCATCTTCCACCAGCCCAGCGCACTGCCGCTCGCATTGCTGGCCGGCCTGCTCAACGGCGTGCTCACCGCAGTGATCGTCAACGGCAGTCTGCCGTTCCTCGAGTCGACGTTCGGAATCTTGACCGCCACGAGCCTGCTGGACCTCGCCGACCGGAATCATCCTCTGCTGCGCGAGCTGGAGCAGAAGGCTCTGGGCAGCTACAACCACTCGATCATGGTCTCGACCATGGTGGAGCGGGGCTGCCGAGCGATCGGCGCCGACGGGCTCCTCGGCAGCGTGGCGGCGCTGTACCACGACATCGGAAAGGTGCGCCGGCCCTACTTCTTCGTCGAGAACCAGTTCGGGATCCCCAACCCGCACGACGAGCTGGAGCCTCGCGTCTCGGCGATCATCATCCAGGAGCATGTCACTGACGGGATCGAGATGAGCAAGGCGTACCGCCTGCCGCCTGAGGTCGTGGAGGGGATCGCGACGCACCACGGCACGACGCTGGTGAGCTACTTCTACGCCCAGGCCAAGCAGTCCGCAGCGGACCCATCCGAGGTGGACGAGGAGCACTTCCGCTACAAGGGCCGCAAACCGTCCAGCAAGGAGATGGCCGTGCTCATGCTCGCCGACTGCTGCGAGGGCGCCAGCCGCGCGGCGGCCCTGGAGAACCGCAACCTGTCCAACGCGGACCTTGAGGGAATCGTCACCCGGATGTTCGCCGACCGCGTCGAGGACGGGCAGCTGGACGAGTCGGCGCTGACCTTCCATGAGCTCCGCATGGTCGAGCGCTCGTTCATCGAGACGCTGATCGGCGTGTACCACCCACGGATCACCTATCCGAAGCCCGACGAGGCGCCGATCTCTGGCGCGCTGCCTTCAGGCGGCGACGGCGACCGATCGCCGACGTCCGAGGCTCGGAAGTCGGGCAGTCCGGAGACGGGATCGGCGGCGAGGACCCCGCGCTGAGCCCCCCGACTGCGGAAATTGGGAGCGCGCTGGAGGCCGGACCTGGCTGGCCTGATGACCCCGCCGGCCCCGCAGAGGGGCCGCTGTCGGGCCTGCGCGTCCTGGATCTGTCGCGGGTGCTGGCGGGGCCGTTCGCGACGATGGTGCTCGGCGATCTCGGCGCAGACGTGATCAAGGTCGAGCGGCCAGGGGCGGGTGACGACACGCGTCGCTGGGGGCCGCCGTTCTTCCCCGGCGACCAGGCTCCCCACGACGCCGCCTACTTCTTGTCGGTGAACCGCAACCGACGCTCGCTGACTGTCGACCTGTCTACCGCCGACGGGATCGCGATCGTCGACCTCCTGGTCGGCGCGTGCGACGTGGTCGTCGAGAATTTCCTGCCCCGCCAACTGGACAGCTTGGGCTTGGAGGCCGTGCGGGCGCGGCACCCCGGCACGGTGTGGGTGTCGATCCGCGGGGCGGGCGGCGACGGGCCCGCGGGCGAGCTGCCCGGCTATGACGTGATGGCACAGGCGCGCAGCGGTCTGATGAGCATCACAGGCCATCCCGAGACGGGCCCGACGAAGACGGGCGTGGCGATCGCCGATGTGATGACCGGGCTGTACGCCGCGATCTCTGCCCTGGCCGGCGTCATCGGGCGGCGTGACTCGCCGACGGCCACGGCTGCGCAGCTGGAGGTCGGCCTGCTCGAGTCGGCGATCTCCGCGTTGGTCAACCAGAGCGCGAACTACCTCATCGGCGGCGTGGTCCCCGAGCCGATGGGCAATGACCATCCGAACCTCGCGCCGTACGGGCCGGTGGCGTGCGCAGACACCGACCTCGTGGTCGGCGCCGGTACCGACGGGCAGTTCGTCGCGCTGTGCGCGGCGATCGGAGCGGCGGAGC
>DATKBU010000310.1:0-6305 GCA_035513815.1 Egibacteraceae bacterium | reverse complement strand
TGAACGTTCGCGAATCACTGCCAGTCCCGCGGCGGGCGCTAGTGGGGCTCGCGGCGAGCAGCAGGTCGTACAGCGCGACGATCTGACGCCAATCGGTGCCCTCGGCGGTGGCAGCGTCAGAGTGGACGGCGCTGATCGCCGCCTGATCTGATACGTCCCCGGCCTGTTGCGCCGAAGGCCGGCTCGCACCAGACCCGGGCCTTCCGTGATGAGATCCGTAGAAAGCTGCTTCAGCCCGATCCGCCGGCCATGGCGCCGACGATGCTGAACGGCTCGTCGCCGGCGGCGACCGCTTCGGGCAGCAGGGCATCGGCGGGTTCGTGGGACAGATCCTGCTCGCCTCCGAAGAATCGGACGAATGGGCGGCGGCGCAGGGTGGCATGGTCCCGGATCGTCCCTCGCAGCATGGGATAGCGCGCCTCGAGGGCGTCAAGGACGGCGTGCTGGGTGACGGGCGGCTCGACGTCGAGGCGGATCTCCTCGGTGACCTGCGCGAGCGAGCGCAGATGCACGGGGAGCGTCACGCGGATCACGGCAGCGTCTGCACTTCCACGGACAGCACGGCAGGCAGGTCCCGCACGATGGGCGCCCAGCTGTCGCCAGAGTCGCTGGACGCGTACACCTGCCCGCCCGTGGTGCCGAAATACACCCCGCACGGGTCGAAGCCGTCTACGGCCATGGCGTCGCGCAGCACGTTGACGTAGCAGTCGCGCTGGGGCAGGCCCGCGGTCAGCGGCTCCCACTCGTCCCCGCCCGTGCGGCTGCGGTACACGCGCAGCCTCGCGTCGGGCGGGTAGTGCTCAGAATCGCTCTTGATCGGCACCACATAGACGGTGTCCGGATCGTGGGCGTGGACGTCGATCGCGAAGCCGAAGTCACTGGGCAGGTCGCCGCTGATCTCGCGCCACAGCTCGCCTCCGTCGTCGCTGCGCATCACGTCCCAGTGCTTCTGCATGAACAGCACGTCGGGGCGCGACGGATGCCGGGCGATCTTGTGCACGCAATGGCCGACCTCTGCGTCCGGGTCCGGGATGCCCTCAGACTGCAGCCCGCGGTTCGCCGCTCGCCAGGATTGCCCGCCGTCGTCGCTGCGGAAGACCCCCGCGGCTGAGATGGCCACGACCATCCTTTCGGCGTCGGTCGGATCCAGCACGATGGTGTGCAGGCACAGGCCTCCCGCGCCTGGCTGCCACGACGCCCCGGATCCATGGCCGCGCAGGCCCGCGAGCTCCTCCCAGGTGGATCCTCCGTCGACGGAGCGGAACAGGGCCGCGTCCTCGACACCCGCGTACACCGTGTCGGGATCATCGAGCGACGGCTCGAAGTGCCAGACGCGCGCAAATTCCCATGGGTGCGGCGTGCCGTCGTACCACTGGTGCGTGCCGGGCACGCCGTCGTAGCGGAACTCGTTGCCCACCGGCGCCCACGACCGCCCGCCGTCGTCAGAGCGGTGGACCACCTGGCCGAACCAGGACGAGGACTGCGACGCGTACAGCCGGTCAGCCTCGGCGGGAGATCCCTTGACGTGGTAGATCTCCCAGCCGCCGAAGAGCGGCCCTTCCACGTCCCACTGCTCGCGCCCGCCATCCGAGGTCAGGATGAAGGCGCCCTTCCGGGTGCCGACCAGCACGCGCACTCGGCTCATCGCTCACCCTCCTGAATCCGTCCAGGGACCACCGGTGTCCGGCCGCCGGAACCATTCCGGGGACACTACGCTGCCGCGAAGGTGCTTTGCAGGCCATCCCTTATGACGCCGCGCAGGCGGCCAATTCATCGGGGCGGGCGTCCAGTCAGGGGATTCGCGTCACCTCGAGGCGCATCGGCACCGGATTCGCGAGTGTTTCGTAGACGGCCGAGGTCCGTTCCGTCGTCTTTCCGAGATCGTCGAGCACATCGTCAGCGGCGTCGGAGCGGACACCGACCTTCACGGTGACGCGGGACAAGCCAGCCCGGACATCATCGAGCTGAAAGGCTCCGCTGAGGTCCACTTGGCCGGTGATCGTGATCTCCAGCTCGGAGACCTCGATGCCGCGCAGCGTCGCGTTCATGATGTAGGTCATCGCGACACAGCCGCCCAGCGCTCCGAGTATGGCTTCCCCCGGTGACGGCCCGCTGTCCCGCCCTCCGATCTCAGGCGGCCAGTCGGTGCGGAAGGTGAACTCACGGCGAGTGCGCTCGCCCCCCGCTTCGATCTCGTCCGTTGATCCGTCCACGGCGAAGCCACCGCCCCAGCGGTGCGTGGTGCGAATGGTGATGGCTGCCGTGTCGGGGTCGTCGCGGAACTCGTCGCTCGTCCCTCGCAGCAGGTCGACGTCGATTCCGTTGCGCTGCATGCGGTCATCCTCCTCGTGTGGGTCCGCATCAGGGCTGTGCCCTCTCCGACCAGGTTGAAATCGGTCTCCTGGCGACCGCGACGCGGACTTGTGCGAAGCCCTCGCCTTGAGCCGTCAGCGGCACCGGCGCTGCTGTGGGTGCGGCACTCCACGCCGTGAAGCACCTGGCTGATCGGCGTACGATGCGACGGTGAACCGCGCTGCCAGCGACCTGTTTCAGGCCGGGCGCGAGGCGATGGAGCGTCACGCCTGGCAGGACGCCTACGAGACCCTGACGGAGGCCGATGAAGCCGGCCTCCTGACTGGCGACGGCCTTCGGATGCTGGCCGAGGCGGCATGGTGGTCGGGTCAGGGCGAGAAGGTGCTGGCGATCGGCGAGCGGGCATACGGGGCCTACGTCGCTGAGGAGAACACCGACGGCGCGGCGATGGCGGCGTTCGAGCTGGCCCAGCAGCACGCCATGCGCATGGCCCAGCCGACGGCCACCGGCTGGTTCGCGCGAGCGGAGCAGCTGATCGCCGACGATCAAAATGCTCCAGCGCGCGGCTACCTGGAGTGGATGCGCGGGTTCATGGCCGCGGCGATGGAAGGCGACCCCGACGCAGCTATCGCGCACTTCGACGAGGCGCTGGAGATCGCCAGCCGCACAGGGGATCGGGGGCTGCAGGCGCGAAGCCTCCACGACAAGGGCCGGACGATCTCCATGCAAGGCCACCTCGCCGAGGGCGCTGCACTCATGGACGAGGCCATGGTCGCGGTGGTCGGCGGCGAGGTCGATCCGATTCACACCGGCATCATCTACTGCAGCATGATCGGCGTGTGCTCGACGCTGTGCGACTACCGTCGGGCGGCAGAGTGGACCGACGCCACCATGCGGTGGTGCGAGCGGGCCTCCATCTCAGGGTTTCCGGGCGTCTGCCGGGTTCACCGGGCGGAGATCATGCGGCTTCGCGGCGCCTGGCCCAACGCCGAGGAGGAAGCCCGCCGCGCCTGCGAGGAGCTTCCGAAGTTCAACTTTCTGTCCGGAGTCGGTCACGCCTTCTACGAGATCGCCGAGGTGCGCCGTCGGATGGGCGACTTCGCCGGCGCCGAGGAGGCGTACTCGAGCGCGCACGAGCACGGCAGGGACCCCCAGCCTGGGCTGTCGCGCCTGCGCCTGGCTCAGGGGAAGCTCGATGTGGCGGCCGCCGGTGTCCGCCGGGCGCTGGCGGACCCGACCTTGGATCATCTGTCCCGCCCGATGCCGCTCGCCGCTCAGGCCGAGATCGCGCTCGCGGGCGGCGATCTCAACACGGCAGCCGCGGCGGCTGAGGAGCTGGACGCGATCGCAGCGGAGATCGGCACCCCGGCGCTCGAGGCGATGGCGGCCTGCGTCCGCGGCGCGGTGCGATTGGCCGGGGGCGACCCCGAGGGCGCGGTGCCCGAGCTCAGGCGCGCCCTCCATGGCTGGCAGGGGGTCGAGGCGCCGTACGAGGCCGCCGAGGCGCGCGTGCTGCTCGGGAGCGCGTATCGGGCGATGGATGACCACGAGGGCGCGCTGCTGGAGCTGCGCGCCGCTCGCGACACGTACGAGCGGCTGGGCGCCGCCTGGGACGCCGAACGCACGGCAGCGATGCTGGGCGACTCGGTGAGCACGACTGCCGCGCCGGAGCGGGTCAGGCGAGCATTCGTGTTCACCGACATCGTCAGCTCCACCGGCTTGGTGGAGGCGATCGGCGACGAGGCATGGGAGAACCTCCTCAACTGGCACGATCAGACCCTGCGGTCGCTGTTCGCTTCACACGGGGGAGAGGTCGCCAACCACACCGGCGACGGGTTCTTCGTGGCGTTCGGCGACGCGGATTCGGCGCTGAGATGCGCGGTGGCGATCCAGCGGGCGCTCGCGCAGCACCGCCAGCAGCACGGGTTCGCGGTGCAGGTCCGGATCGGCGTCCATTCCGCCGAGGCGACCCGTCGCGGACAGGACTACAGCGGAGGCCAGGTGCACAAGGCCGCCCGGATCGCGGCGCTGGCCGAAGCGGGCGAGATCCTGGCCAGCGAAGAGACGGTGGCGGCGGCCGAGGAGCAGTTCAGCGCCTCGGAGTCTCGCGAGGTCGCCCTCAAGGGCATCGCGGGCCCCGTTCAGGTGCTTGCCGTGGCCTGGCGGTGACGTCGACCTCGTCTTGGATCCCCTGGTGGTCGGCGTCTGCATGAGGTCGGAAACGCGCTCGACCCTTTCGGCTGATCGACTCGACGCGGTGATCTTCGATCTCGATGGCGTCATCACCGACACGGCGTCCGTGCATGCAGCGGCATGGAAACGGCTGTTCGATGAGTTCCTTGAGGCGCGCGCCCGCACGACGAGCGAGAAGATCAAGCCCTACGAGCACGCCGACTACCTTCGCCACATCGATGGCAAGCCGCGCTACGACGGCGTGCGCGACTTCCTGAGCTCTCGCGGGATCCACCTGGATGACGGCGATCCCTCCGATCTACCGGATCTCCAAACCGTCTGCGGGCTCGGCAACCGCAAGAACCAGCACTTCCTGGCCCACATCGCCGAGCACGGCGTGCGCGCCTACCCGTCGTCGGTGGAGCTCGTCCGCGCCCTGCGGAGAGCCGGCATCGGCACCGGGATCATCTCGTCGAGCCGAAACGCCACTGCGGTCCTCGACGCCGCGGGCGCGCGCGAGGAGTTCGATGTCAAGATCGACGGCGCCGACGCCGCGGCGCTCGGCCTTCCCGGCAAGCCGGATCCGGCGGTGTTCCTTGCGGCCGCCGAGCGCCTGGGCGTGGCGCCGTCGCGCGCGGCGGTAGTCGAGGACGCTATCTCCGGCGTTGAGGCGGGGCATCGCGGCCGGTTCGCACTGGTGATCGGCGTCGATCGTGCGGGGCAGGCCTACCAGCTGCGCGCTGCCGGCGCAGACGTCGTCGTCGATGACCTCGGGCGGCTGGCCGTCTCCCCGACGCAGGACCCAGCGCATGAGCGATGACTGGGTCCTGCGCTACGACGGGTTCGATCCGGGCGCCGAGTCGCTGCGGGAGGCGCTGTGCACGCTGGGCAACGGCTACTTCGCCGCTCGCGGCGCCGCGCCGGAATCTCGGGCCGACGACGTGCACTACCCGGGCACCTATCTCGCCGGCGGCTACAACCGGCTCACCACCGAGATCGCCGGGCGCTCGGTCGAGAACGAAGACCTGGTCAACTTGCCGAACTGGCTGTCGTTGACGTTCCGCATCGACGGCGGCGACTGGTTCGATCTCGCGACCGCCGAGCTGCTCGGCTATTCCCAGGAGCTCGACCTGCGCAAAGGGCTGCTCGTACGGCGGGCTATGTTCGCCGACCAGCAGGGCCGGCGAACACGTGTCGCGCAGCGCCGACTGGTCCACATGCAGCAGCTGCACGTGGCCGGGCTCCAGACGACGTTCCTGGCCGAGAACTGGTCCGGCGAGCTGGAGATTCGCTCCGCGCTCGACGGGCGCGTGGTCAACGGCGGCGTGCGGCGCTACCGCCAGCTGGAGGGGCGGCATCTGCAGCCGCTGGAGCAGGGTGCGGTCGGCGATGAGGCGGTCTACCTGGTCGCGCAGACGGTGCAGTCGCGTTTGGTGATCGCCGAGGCCGCGCGCACGCGGGTCGTCGGCGATGGCGCAGTCGAGCCACAAGCGCGGCGCCTGGTCGCCGAGCCCGGACTGATCGGCCACGAGCTGTCGGTTCAGATCACCCAGGACCAGCCGCTCACCGTGGAGAAGATCATCACCCTCTACTCATCTCGTGATCACGCCATCGCCGAGCCAGGGCTAGAGGCCCGGACGTGGATCGTGCGCACCGACAGCTTCGATGAGCTCGCCGCGTCCCATGTCCTCGCGTGGGACCAGCTGTGGCGGCGGTTCGATGTCACGATCTCCGCGGGCAACCACCGCGCCCAGATGATCCTGCGCCTGCACCTGTTCCACCTGCTGCAGACCGTCTCGCCGAACACCATCGGGTTGGAC
>DATKBU010000309.1:0-10735 GCA_035513815.1 Egibacteraceae bacterium | reverse complement strand
GCTCGGCGGCGAAGACTTCGGACTTGGTGGAGTTGCTGACCTCCCCGTCCAGGGCGACGACGTCGCCCCGCATATGCCCCAGCGCGGCCAGCCCGGCCCCGTACGCCTCACGGGTGGCGACCTTCTCCCCCACCGTGTAGGCAGGGAGCTCGGCGTGCCCGGTCTGGAACGCATGAGGCTTGTCGTCGGCCTTCGGCTTGCCGACCGTCACGGTCAGCGAGCGCTCCCCGCCCAGCTCGGCGACCGCCTGCGCGGAATCGGAGAGCGCCTTGCCGTGCTGATCAGGTTGGTCCTCGACCGCCGCGACCCCCTTGCCCTTCAGCGTCTTCGCGATGATCGCAGTCGGCCGACCGGCAGTTGCGACCGCCTCCGCGTAGGCCGCGCCGATCGCGCGCGGATCGTGACCGTCGATCTCGATGGCGTGCCAGCCGAACGCTCGCACGCGCTGCGAATAGGCGCCGAGATCCCAGCCGTGCATCGTCTCGCCCGTCTGACCGAGGCGGTTCACGTCGATGATCGCGGTCAGGTTGTCCAGCCTTTCATGACCGGCGCGCTCGAACGCCTCCCACATCGAGCCCTCGGCCAACTCGCTGTCGCCGCACAGCACCCAGGCGCGGTAGCCCAGGCGGTCCAGGCGCCTGCCCGCCAGCGCGATGCCGACCCCGATCGGCAGCCCCTGCCCGAGCGACCCGGTCGCCACGTCGACCCAGGGCAGCCTCGGGGTCGGGTGACCTTCCAGGCGGCTGTCGTGGCGGCGGTAGGTCAGCAGCTCTGCGTCGGTGATCGCGCCCACCGCCTTGTACAGCGCGTAGAGCAGCGGTGAGGCATGGCCCTTCGAGAAGATCAGATGGTCGTTGTTCGGGTTGGCTGGGTCATCGAAGTCGTAGCGCAGATGCTCCGCCACCAGCACCGCCATCAGGTCCGCCGCCGACATCGCCGAGGTCGGATGGCCCGACCCGGCCTGCCCGCTGGCGCGGACCGCGTCGACGCGCAGCTGCTGGCCAAGCTCACGGAGAGTCTCCAGGTCGGTCACTGCTCGCTCCTCGCCGCACGCGGACATGCCCTGCACCACTGCGCTACCCGGCGATGGGCGACCTAAAGCAGCCCGGGAGCAGCCTCCGCCGCGGACAGCGCCGCGCGCAGCCGCGGGACCAGCAGTGTCTTGCGCAGACGCGCCCCGGAGCCGGTCCGTCGCGCGGCCCCGGGCAGCTGCGCTGGGTCGCCGACGATCAGCAGGCCCGAGACGGCTCGCGTCACCGCGGTGTACAGCAGCTCGCGCCACAGCATCACGCGATGGGAGGGGTCGATGACCAGCACGACGACCGGCCATTCGCCGCCCTGCGACTTGTGCACGGTCAGGCACCATGCGGGGCGCAGGTCGGCGGCCTCGTCGGAGTCGCATTCGACCACGCCGGTCGGGAACGCCACCTGGAGGATGCGCTGCTTGGCGTCGGCCGAGATCACCTCGCCGATGTCGCCGTTGGCGATCCCGCGCTCCGCGTCGTTTCGCGTCTGCACGACACGGTCGCCTTCGTGAAAGCCGCTGACCGGCGGGCGGCCCTGAGCGGGGTTGAGCCGCTCCTTCATCCGCTCGTTCAGGTGGTCCACGCCGGCGGGCCCTCGGTACATCGGAGCGAGGACCTGCACGTCGGACGGAGCGCAGCCGAAGAACGCCGGCGCGCGGACCGCGACGATCTCCGCGACGCGGTCGGCGATCGCCGGGGAGCGCTCCGGCACCGCGAACACATCCGCCTCACGCCCGCGCACGATCGGCGCGTCGCCGGCGTTGATCTGGTGCGCCAGCGTGACGATGCGGCTGGCCGACGCCTGCCGGTGGATGGTGGCCAGCGTAGTCGCAGGGATCAGCGGCGCGCCATCGTCGCCGCGCGCGGACAGCAGGTCTCGCAGCACCGCGCCGGGGCCGATCGAAGGCAGCTGGTCGGCGTCTCCGACCAGCAGCAGGTGCGCCCCGGCGCGGACGGCCTCCACGAGCGCGCACGCCAGGCGCGTGTCCGCCATCGACCATTCGTCGGCGACGATGAACTCGTGCGGCAGCCGGTTGAGCGCCGTATAGCCGAACCGGAAGCCCTCCCCCGGCGCCGCCTTGGCGTCCAGCAGCGAGTGGATCGTGGCGGCCGGCTGGCCCGTCACCTCCTCGAGGCGCTTCGCCGCCCGGCCGGTGGGCGCGCACATCACCAACCGCACGTCTGCCGACGCGCACGCGCGCACCACCTCCATGACGGTCCGCGTCTTCCCGGTGCCCGGCCCGCCCGTCAGGACCGACACCGGCGAGGTCAGCGCCGCCCGCACCGCGGCGGCCTGCTCGTCGGTCAGGGGCTGGTCCCCGTGGCGGTCCGGCGCCCATTCGCGCAGCGCCTTGGGCAGCTTCGATCGTGCCGACACCAGCCGGGCGAGCGCCGAGGCCAGGCCATGCTCGGCCGCGAGCTCCTCCGGCAGATACCAGCCCCCTGCCGCCGGATCGGCGCCCTCCGGCACGTCATGCGCCAGCAGACCGCGCATGCGGGCGAGATCGAGGGCCTCCAGCGCGCGCTCGGGGCGCACGCGCAGCAGCTCGCCGGTCGCGGCGGCCAAGCTGTCGCTGTCCGACGTCACGTGCCCGTGACGGGCGCTCAGGCCTCGCTGCGCCTCGACGGCGCCGGCCGCCGTCCGCCGCGGATCGTCCAGCGCAATCCCCTGAGCTCGAGCCAGCGCCTCGGCATGAGCCCACGTGAAGCCGCGCACGCCGAGCAGACGGTAGGGGTCCTGCGCGATGACCTTGCGCGAGGAGTCGCCGTGGCGGCGGTGAATCGCCTGCGCCAGCGAGGCTGGGACGCCGGCGTCGGCCAGCTCTGTCATGAGCGCTGACAGCTCGCCCGCGTCAGCCCACGCCTGGCCGATGCGGCTGGCCAGCTTCAGCGACACCCCCCGGACTGAAGCCAGGCGGGTGGGATCTGACTCGACGATGTCCGCCAGCTCCAGACCGAACGCCTCGACCAGGCGCTCCGCGGTCTTCTCCCCCACGCCGTGGAAGCGATCCGAGGCGAGGAACGCCGCCAGCCCTGCCGTGCTCCGCGGCCTGGCGGTGACATACGACGTCGCCTGGAACGTCATGCCGTGGACGGGGTGGCGGGCCCAGCGCCCGATCAGCTCGACGGACTCGCCGGGCTTGAGCGCCGCGAGCGGGCCTGCCGCGCGCGGCCCGTCGTCGTCATCGCCTTCTTCTGACGTCAGCTCCACGACCGCCCAGCCGCTGGACGGATTGGCGAACACCATCCGGCGCACCTCACCACGGAGGCGCTCACTGTCAGCGGCCGGGAGGGCCAGCTCCGGGGAGATGCTCATCGCCCCATGCAACCACGGTCGCCGCCCGCCGACCGAGCCCGACGTCCAGCGCCTGGTGACAGGCCTGCGGATCCGCCGCGTCAGCCTGGGAGACTGGCCGGGGGGCCGGCGCATTAGGATCCCGTTCTGTGACGGATCAGCTCGCGCTCGCCCTGGATATCGGCACGTCGTCGCTGCGCGCACTCATCGTCGACGCTGACGGCGATTCCGCGGGCCCCGCGGTCAGCATCGGGTACGGCCCCCAGACGTCGGACGCGGCGGCCGAGGTCTTCGACCCATTCGACCTGCTGGACAGGGTCGCCCGGGCCATCGACCAGGTCGGGCCCGTCGAGGTCCAGGCAGTCGGCGTGTCGTGCTTCTGGCACTCGATGATGGGCGTCGACGACCGGCTCGAGCCGGTGACCGACCTGCTCAGCTGGGCCTTCACCGCCGCTGACGAGCAGGTGCAGACGCTCGCCGAGCGGCTCGACCCCGCGGCGGTCCACGCTCGCACGGGGGCGCGCCTGCACTCCAGCTTCTGGCCCGCGAAGCTGCGGTGGCTCGCCGTGGAGCACCCTGAGCAGTTTCGACGCGCCCGATGGTGGGCCGGCTTCGCCGAGTGGATGTTCGCGCGCCTGTTCGCGCGCCACCCAGTCGCCGGGACCGCGATGGCGTCAGGAACGGGCTTGATGCGCCTGTCCGCGCCCGTTTGGGACGCGGAGCTCGTGCAGGCGGCCGGGACCCGGCCCGAGCAGCTCCCCGAAGTCAGCGACGAGCCGTGGATCGGGCTGGCCCCGGACTACGCTCGGCGCTGGCCGCACCTCGCCGACGTGCCCTGGGCGCCGCCGCTCGGCGACGGCGCGTGCAGCAACATCGGGGTGGGAGCGTTCGGCCGCGACCGCGCCGCCCTCAACGTGGGCACGTCCGCGGCGCTTCGGGTCGCGTGGGAAGGCGAGCCGGTTCCCGTCCCGCCAGGCCTGTGGTGCTATCGGCTGAGCGCCCGGCGCCTGGTGATGGGCGGCGCCCTGTCCGACGCCGGCAATCTGCATCGCTGGCTCAGCGCGCTGCTGCAGCTGCCCGACGACGCCGAGCAGCAGATCGCCGGTCGCCCCGCCGACTGCCACGGACTGACATTCCTGCCGCTGCTCGCGGGCGAGCGGTCACCGGGCTACGCCCCCGACGCGACGGGGGCGATCATTGGACTGCGCCACTCCACGACGGCGCTGGACATGCTGCAGGCCGGGATGGAGTCGGTGGCGCTGCGCTGTCGAGCGGTGTGGGATCAGCTCATCACCGCCCATCCGACGGTCGCCGCGGTGATGGCGTCAGGAGGCGGGATGGACTCGGCTCTGTGGCGGCAGATGATGGCCGATGCGCTGGAGCAGCGTGTGATCGCATCGGCTGAGCACCAGACCTCCGCCCGAGGCGCGGGCCTTCTTGCGCTGGAGGCGATCGGCGCGCCGGTCGATCTGCGGCGCGCGCGCACCGGGATCGTCCACGAGCCCGACGTCGCGTCGGCGTCGGCGCTCGCCGCCGGCCGCGAGCGCCAGAACGAGCTGTACGAGCTGCTGATCGCACCGAAGGGAGCCGTCCGTGCCTGATCCCGTCCTCGCCGCGCTCCAGGAGCTGGCCGGTCGCCGCGCCGTGGCTCGCCTGCACGCCCGTGAGCCCTGGCTGTGGTCCGACGACGCCGGGCATCAGGCGGTCATCGCCGACCGGCTCGGCTGGCTGGATGTCGCCGCTGACGACGGCTCGCGGGCTGGCGAGCTGCGCGCGATATCCGAGCGCGCGCTTCAGGACGGACTCGACCGAGTCGTTCTGGCAGGGATGGGCGGCTCCAGCCTGGCGCCTGAGGTGTTCGCCCGTGTCTTCGGCGCCCAGCCTGACGGCGCGATGCTCAGCGTTCTGGACTCGACGCACCCCGTGGCGGTCACAGCCGCGCTGGACGACGCGCCGCTGGAGCGCACACTCGTCGTGGTGTCCAGCAAGTCAGGGGGGACTGAGGAGACGGCTGCCTTCGCTGCTCGCGCCGCAAGCCTGGTCCCCTCCCCCGCTCATCTGTTCGCCGTGACGGACGCCGGGTCGACACTGGCGGCGCAGGCCGAGGACGGCGGCTGGCGCGGGCGCCTGCTCAACCCCGGCGACATCGGCGGGCGCTACTCGGCGCTGTCGTACTTCGGGATGCTGCCCGCCGCCCTGCTGGGCATCGACACAGCTGTCTTGTGGCACCGCTCCGGGCACATGCTCGAGCGCTGCAGGTCGTCCGAAGCGGGCAACCCGGGCGCAGAGCTGGCCGCCTTCATGGGCGGGCTGGCGCGCCGCGGGCGCGACAAGCTGACCCTGCTGGCGGATCCCGACCTCGAGCCGCTCGGAGACTGGATCGAGCAGCTGGTGGCCGAGTCGACCGGCAAGCAGGGTCTTGGGATCGTCCCCGTGGTGGGCGAGCCGATCGGCCCGCCGGAGATCTACGGCGCCGACCGGGCGTTTGTCGAGATCCGACTGGACGGCCAGCCGGTCGCGGGCGCGGCAGCGATCGCCGCCGCTGGGCACCCGCTGCTCGTCGTGGATCTGGCCGACCGTTTCGACCTCGCCGCCGAATTCGTCCGCTGGGAGGTCGCGACGGCGCTGGCGGGCGTGCTGCTGGGCGTCAATCCGTTCGACGAGCCCAACGTCGCCGAGTCGAAGTCCAATACCAGGGCCGTGCTCGACGATGTCGTCGCGGGCGGCGCGCTCGCCGATCCGGAGGACGGCGATCTGAGTCAGCTGCTGGCGGGCGTCGGCCCCGGCGACTATGTCAGCCTGCAGGCCTATCTTCCCCCCTCCGGCGAGGCCCTGGAGGTCTTCAGTCGGATCCGCGCGCTGATCCGCGAGCGCACCGGCGCCGCGACGACCTTCGGCTGGGGGCCGCGCTTCCTGCATTCGACTGGCCAGCTGCACAAGGGGGGTCCATCGAGCCTGGTCGCGCTGCAGGTCGTGGATTCGCCCTCCGGCGGCCCGGACATCCCCGGCCGGCCCTACGATTTCGCAACGCTCGTGCGCGCCCAGGCTGTCGGCGACCTGCGCAGCCTGCGCCAGCACGGTCTGCGCGCCGCCCAGATGTCCGCGGCCGACCCGTTTGACCTCGAGCCGGTCGCCCAGCAGATCGCGACCGCCCTGTCCTGAGGCAGGCCCGTCACAAGGCGAAAACGTCGCACGGCGTTCACAATGGGGTCCGAGCGCCGCCGGACCGCGGCGCAGGAGAGGACCCGATGACCACCGAGACCATGGCGGTGCCTGAGATCCACTGCGGTCATTGCAAGAGCTCCATCGAAAGCGCGCTGCAGCCCATCCCTGGCGTGCGCCGCGCCGACGTCGACGTGACGGCCAGAACCGTCACCGTCGAGTACGACGACGCCCAGACCGCCCGCGACCAGCTCGTGGCGGCGATCGAGGAGCAGGGCTACGCGGTCCCGGCCAGCTGATGGCCTCGCAGCTGTCTGAGCCCGGCCGAGCTCTCGACGTCGACGTCGAGGGCATGACCTGCGGATCGTGCGCGGCGCGGGTGCAGCGAGTGCTCAGCCGCCAGGAGGGCGTGGCGAGCGCTGACGTCAACTACGCGACCGGCCGGGCGTCGATTCGCCTCAGCGACGACGCGGCGAGCCTTGAGCCGCTACAGGCCGCGGTCGAGCGCATCGGGTATCGGCTCGTCGTCCCCGAGCCCCGCGCGTCAACGGATCGCCGCAGCCCTGGTGAGCGGGAAGACGCGTCCCGGCGCGACTGGGGTCGGCGGGCCGCGATCGCGCTGCCGCTGGCCGCTGCGGTCGTGTGGCTGGCCATGCTGTCCGGCGAGGTCATGCACTCCGACGCCGGCCGCTGGGCGCAGTTCGCGCTGGCCGCGCCGGTGCAGTTCGTCGTCGGCTGGCCGTTCCTGCGCGAGGCCGCGAAGCGCGCGCGGCACGCCGCGGCGAACATGGACTCGCTGATCGCGATGGGGACGCTGGCCGCGTTCGGGTACTCGACCGCGGCGCTGCTGACCGGGGGCGAGCTGTACTTCGAGAGCGCGGCGCTGATCATCGCGTTCATCACGCTGGGCCGGTACTTCGAGGCGCGCGCCAAAAGCAAAGCCGGCCATGCCATCCGCGCGCTTCTCGAGCTGGGGGCCAAGCAGGCCAGGGTGCTGCGCCCCGCCGAGCCAGGCGCCGAGCTCGTCGAGGTCATGGTGCCCGTCGAGCAGCTGCGGGTCGGCGAGGTGTTCCGCGTCCGCCCAGGCGAGAAGATCCCCGCCGACGGCGACGTGGTCGAGGGCGCCTCGGCGGTCGACGAGTCGATGCTCACCGGGGAGTCAGCGCCGGTCGAGAAGTCCCCCGGCGCGCACGTCGCAGGCGCGACCGTCAACGCCGGCGGATCGTTGACCGTCCGGGCGACCGCAGTGGGCGAGGCGACCGCGCTCGCCCAGATCGTTCGGCTGGTCGAGCGCGCTCAGACGGGCAAGGGCGAAGCGCAGCGCCTGGCGGACCGGGTGTCGGCGGTCTTCGTCCCGGTCGTCATCGCATTTGCCGCCCTCACGCTGGCCGGATGGGCTGTGCTCGCCGGGGATGTCCCCCACGGGGTGCTGGCCGCGGTCGCCGTCTTGATCATCGCCTGCCCGTGCGCGCTTGGCCTGGCGACTCCGACCGCGGTCATGGTCGCAACCGGCCGCGGCGCCGACCTCGGCATCCTGATCAAAGGCGTGGAGTCGCTTGAGCGCGCCAGGCGGCTGACGACGGTCCTGTTCGACAAGACGGGCACGCTGACGCGCGGCGAGATGGCGCTGGCGGACATCGCGACAGCTCCCGGATCCGATGACGACGTGGTTCTCCAGCGCGCCTCGTCAGTGGAGGTCGACAGCGAGCATCCCATCGGGCGCGCCATCGTGGAGGCGGCGCGCGCCCGAAAGCTCCCGATCGCCCGCCCGATCAACTTCGAGGCCATGGCGGGGCGAGGCGCGCGGGCATCGCTCGATGGGATCACGGTCTGGGTGGGCAGCCGCAAGCTCCTGGCAGATGAAGGGCTCGTGATCGCCGAGGCGCTCGAGGATGCCGTGGATCGCATGGAGCGCTCAGGGCGGACGGCGGTGCTGGTCGGCTGGGACGGGCAGGCGGCGGGCGTGCTGGGCATCTCCGACAGCGTCAAGGATGGCGCTGCCGCGCTCGTGGCGCGGCTTCACCGGCTCGGGCTGACCACGGCGCTGATCACGGGCGACAACGCCCGCACCGGGGAGGCCGTGGCCGACGCCGTCGGCATCCGCAGGGTGCTGGCCGAGGTCGCGCCTGGCGGCAAAGCCGGTGAAGTCGCCAGACTCCAGCAGGCCGGCGAGATCGTCGCGATGGTCGGCGACGGCGTCAATGACGCACCCGCGCTCGCCCAGGCGGACCTGGGGATCGCCCTGGGGACGGGCACCGACGTCGCCATCGAGTCCAGCGACCTCACCATCCTCGGTGAGCGCCTCGACCGCGTCGCGGACGCGATCGAGCTGTCTCGACGGGCGAACCGGATCATCCTGCAGAACCTGGGATGGGCGTTCGGCTACAACACCGCGGCGATCCCGCTGGCGGCGGCCGGACTGCTCAGCCCGGCGATCGCCGGCGCGGCGATGGCGCTCTCCAGCGTCAGCGTCGTCCTCAACTCCCTGCGCCTACGCCGCTTCAGGCCGGTAGGCGGAGAGGGCCAGATTCGGCACGCCAACCGGTAGTGTGGCGGCGTGCCAAACCGCAAGGTGCTGTCGATGGTCCTCGCCGGCGGCGAGGGCAAGCGCCTCGCCCCGCTGACCGCCTCGCGAGCAAAGCCCGCAGTGCCGTTCGGCGGCACCTACCGGCTTGTCGATTTCGCGTTGTCCAATCTGGTCAACGGCGGGTTTCTGCGCATCGTCGTGCTCACGCAGTACAAGAGCCACAGCCTCGACCGGCACATCGCTCAGACCTGGCGGATGTCGCCGCTGCTGGGCAACTACGTCGCCCCGGTGCCCGCGCAGATGCGCCGCGGGCCGCACTGGTTCGCCGGGTCAGCCGACGCCGTTTACCAGAACCTCAACCTCATCAACGATGAGCGCCCTGAGCACATCATCGTCTTCGGCGCGGACCACATCTACCGCATGGACCCGCGGCAGATGGTTGCGCAGCACCGCGAGTCCGGCGCGGGAGTCACGGTGGCGGGCATCCGGGTCCCGATATCGGAGGCCAGCCAGTTCGGGGTGATCGAGACGGCACGGGACGGCCAGAGGATCGCAGCGTTTCACGAGAAGCCCGAGACCGCGAAGGGTCTGCCTGACGCGCCCGATCAGGTCTTCGCGTCGATGGGCAACTACGTGTTCTCGACGAAGGCGCTGTCCGAGGCGGTGACCATCGATGCAGCGGATGAGCGCAGCGCGCACGACCTGGGGGGCAGCATCATCCCGATGCTGGTGTCCAAGGGCGACGCGTTCGTCTACGACTTCTCGCGGAACGAGGTGCCAGGGGCGACCGAGCGCGACCGCGGCTACTGGCGCGACGTCGGCACGCTGGACACCTTCTACGACGCGAACATGGACCTCGTCGCCGTGCATCCCATCTTCAACCTGTACAACGACGAATGGCCGATCTTCCCCGGACATCAGGCACTGCCGCCGGCGAAGTTCATCTTCGACGAGGACGCGCGCCGCGGCCAGGCGCTCGACTCGCTGGTCTGCGCCGGCGTGGTCGTGTCCGGCGGCACGGTGCGGCGCTCGATCCTGTCACCGTCGGTGCGCGTGCACTCGCACGCGGAGGTTGCCGACTCGGTGCTGATGCACGACGTGGAGGTCGGCCGCCACGCCGTCGTGCGCAGAGCCATCGTGGACAAGAACGTTGTGATCCCTGATGGCGCCCGCATCGGCGTGGACCCGGACTCGGACCGCCAGCGCTTCACGATCGCGCCGAACGGCGTGGTCGTGATCGGCAAGGGGCAGAAGGTGGAGGGCTAGGCGGGGTGGCGGCCATGCCCCCGACTGTGGCGCTGCTAACCCGAGAGTTCCCACCCGAGGTCTACGGCGGCGCGGGCGTGCACGTCGAGTACCTGTCCCAGGCGCTGTCGGAGCACGTCGACGTGCGGGTCCACTGCTTCGGGCAGCCGCGCGACTCGGCGCTGGTCGCCGGCGCGTATCAGCCGTGGGAGCGCTTGAGCGCGTCACCGCATAGCGCCGCGCTCGGGCCGATGTCGGTGGATTTGGCAATGGCCGCCGGAGTCGAGGCAGCCGACCTGGTGCACAGCCACACCTGGTACACCAACCTCGGCGGGCACGTGGCGAAGCTGCTCCACGGGATCCCCCACGTCGCGACCACCCACAGCCTCGAGCCGCTGCGCCCATGGAAGGCCGAGCAGCTCGGCGGCGGCTATGCGCTGTCGAAGTTCTGCGAGCGCTCCGGCCTGGAGGGCGCCGACG